>QNFC01000140.1 GCA_003645395.1 Gammaproteobacteria bacterium | reverse complement strand
GGGCAGGGCGAGATCCGCTTCGTGAACTTTGTTCTGTTGCGATCAAAAATATGCTGCCTTAAAAACGGATGTTGTAATTAGTGATAATTCTCAATCCGCTTTTGTCCCTTGCATCCTCGGCGACGTGGCTGTTTTTCTCGTTGACCTGGACGTGGCGAAAGAACAGTGACAATCCCTTTAATGTCCCAGTTTGAAACGTGTACTTCAAGTTTAAGTTCCACTCGGTTCGATCTGGGCTGGCATCTTTGCCGCTGTCATCAGTATTGCCGGTAGTAATGTTGGTCCCGACATGCCAGCCGGGCCGGTTCCATGCGGCCAAATCTTTATCGACGCCAACCAGGTAGGCCTTTTCTCCGGCACGATTAAAATCGCTGATCATTACCGAGGTGTAGCCGGGAACAGCTCCCCAGTTGGAGACAATCTTGTCGCCGTTGTACAGGGTGTAGGCCAGCGTGGCAGTTATAACTGGGTTTTCCCATACCAGTTTGGTGCCGTAGTGGTCGCCGCTTAAATCGCCTCCCTTTTCATCGCCAATGGAAGATTGATGGGAGTATTGCCCAGCGATGACGAGCGTCGAGTCTTTCTTTAATTGAAAGTGATGACGGTATTCTGTGTAGGCCAGATCAAACACGTCGGGGGCGTGATAGGCGAACGCACCGCCATAATGACCGGCCTCATCGTGAAAACGCACCCCTGCCAGGCTAACGCCATCGTCGCCATCGAGGCCTGCACGGTCGTAAGCCTTTTCAAAATCTGTACTTGTGCGGTCTTTAATACGAGTAAGGTAACCGGCACCCAGATCCCAGTTGTCATTGAATTTATGGGTAAATTTTGTGCCCTGAAAACTATTGCGAATCATGCGGATATCGTGCCCGTTGACATAAGGTGCGTTCATTTCAAAGCGGCCCAAACGTAGGAAGGTGTCGTCTCCCAGCTTTAAGTTGGCGTCAAGGCTGGAAAAACCGCCGTAGCTTTTCTGGCCAGGCTGTAACAGACCTGTGCCGTCTTTTTTCTTGTCGCCGAAGACTTTTTGTGACGCATAAGCAGTAGCGCTAAACTGAACTAAATCCCGCCAGTAGCCCGATTTCCAGGTTATCCAGCCGCCCGTTGCCAGGGCCTGTTTGTCTGTTTCTTTGTCCGTGTTACGGTCAAGGAAATAACTGCGCAGATGCAATTCCCAGTGCTGGTCCTTTAAAAAAGGCGACTCCTCAAAATCAGCATCCAGTGGTGAATCGCTCTCGCTCTCCCTCAGGTACTCTGGGCCAGCCTCGTCTGCAAAGAGAATCCCGCTGGTAGAAATGCCTAATAAACCAACCATTCCCAGGTGTGCCCATTTAAAGTTTTTTGTCATGTAGCACCGCCTTCGGCTCTTTGCTAACTGCTACGAGTAGACCGGACGCTACCGTACAAGGGTCGGAGTGTGGCGACAGCCCGGAAATACTGCGGTCGTTTTGGTCTGAACAGGTCGAACCGCTATTTTGTTTCTGCTGTTGCAGGCGAGACGATTATAGTAGACTTTGGATCTCTTCTAATCATCATAAAATCATACAATCATTGGCAGAGGAGTTGTTGGGCGATGGAGGTTGTAATCCACGGTTATGATGTGCTGGTGGCGAGTATCGTCGTCTGGTTTCTCGGTGCGTTTGTCAACAGGAAAGTCCCGTTTCTCGATCGCTATAGCATTCCGGTTGCGGTCACCGGCGGTCTGATTTGTAGCACGTTAGTGGCTTTGGCCTACGTGTTTGCAGATTTCGAAATCAGTTTCGATATGTCCATGCGCGATGAGTTACTGCTGATTTTCTTTAGCACTATCGGCCTCACCGCGAAATTACGACTATTGAAAGAAGGCGGCAAAGCGCTGGCCTTGCTGCTCTTAATCGCTACAGCTTTTCTGGTGATACAAAATGTAACCGGTGTGCTGCTGATAAAAGGCATGGGGTCTCCCCCAGCATACGGCCTGTTTGGTGGCAGTATTTCCTTTGCCGGTGGTTACGGTACGGCGATCGCGTGGGGTGGCGTTGCTGAAGAGGCTGGCCTGAAAATGGCGAAAGAAATTGGCATTGCCTTCGCTACGTTTGGCTTGATTGCCGGGGGCATCATCGGCGGTCCAATCGGCGAATTTCTGATTAAACGCAATAACCTTAAACCCCGGCTCAACTCAGATGCGGATGCTCCGCTGGAAAAAATCAGCAGCGATGAAACGGCGCCGGTTTTAGCACCCCCTATCAGTAGCGTGCTCGGCACCATCATGCTGTTGGCAGTATGCGTGGAAGCAGGCGCTCTAGTAAATCGGATGCTATTTTCTGCGGGGGTCACCCTGCCGGGATTTCTGACCTCAATGATGGTGGGGATTATTATTACCAATGGCGCAGATTTACTAAAAATAGAACTGAGCCATATTGCTTTGGATCGCGTAGGTGAATTAGCGCTGCAGCTTTTTCTCTGTATGAGTTTGATGAGCATTCAGCTGTGGACCCTGACGCAAGCAATTGGGCCGATACTCGTCGTGCTTGGTGCGCAAATTTTAGTGATGACTCTGTTCGCTACCTGGGTTGTTTACCGAGTCATGGGCAGGGATTATGACGCTGCGGTCATCGCATCGGGTTTTGCCGGCCTGGGTCTGGGCGCGACACCTGTTGGCATTGCAAACATGAATGCCCTGACCTCGAAATACTGCCCATCGCCGAAGGCATTTCTGGTGGTTCCGTTGGTGGGGGCTTTCTTTATTGACCTGGTTAATGCGCTCGTTATTAAGTTTTTTGCTGGTTTGCCTATCATGGCGTAGACGCCGATGTAGTAAATTCTAGTTTGTAGCCGATGATCAACCAAGCCAGATTTTCCATTCCAAATGAGTCATCGCAGCGGGGCGGCCAACATAGCTAATTTATCTGGATGGTAAACCCCACTGTTTGTTCCCGTTCACTATTCCCGGGTATGCGTTGGTGGGATTTGAGTGGGTTGGGGTTTTAGTGAGCAGTGCATAAAGAAAGCAGGTGGCGGTACCGGCCGTTGCGGTGTTAGGTGCGACCCTGTTTGTCATTCGGATTCAATTAACCCAGTCTTTTAAACGGTACCTTAACTCTGTTACGCCGTCGCTTAACAGCAGATCGGTATCGTCGAAAGAAACTCTTAGAGTGTTGGCGTAGAGCAGCAGAAGTTGCCGTTCCAGTTCACCGGGAAAACCGGGGCAGGCCATGCGGGTGCTGGCAATCGGTGCCATCGCCAGGGAGTTGCTCTGCACCGTAACCTGGGTGCTGAAGCGGTTGCAGGCCGTATTGCCGGAGAGGTGATTTTGCTCACCGAAGTCGAGGTCCGGAATTATTTTCGGTGGCGCTCCGGCATCAAACCCCAGTTGGATAGCATATTCGGCTAGCTCGAGCCCGTTGATGCGGTTGAGCACCCAGCGATGGTGCCGTAGCTCTTTGAGAGTGATATCCATGAGTGGGGCTTCGCCATGACAACGACCGATTACCTGCTGCACACGGATGCTACCGTCGTAATCTGCGCCGAAACCGTCGGTTTTTTCTGTAGAGAGCTCTGCGATCAGGGTCAGGCAAATTGGGGTGTAGGGGGGGTGGTCGGCGACCTGCCGTTTGAGTTCCTGCCGGGTTTCGGCGCGGGTATTGATCAGCCAGTAGCACTGTTCAGGCTCACCGCTGCAGAAGGTGTTCACTTCATGGCCGAAGCGATACTCGCCGTGGATTTGTTGCAACCCGGCCTGGCAGACACCGGCAAGCAACAACATTCCGATAGTTAATAGCCGCGTAATCAATGCAGTGCTCTCCCACAACCTTTAAGGGTGTTGTCCCCTAATCTAACGTCCACCTTGCTGGCGAATTTCTCACCGCTCATGCTGTCGCTACAGTTGACGCCAGTAATCGTTATCTCAACACTGCCGCCTTCTTCCTGGGTGCGATAACGAGTAGATCTCTGTTCCTGGTCGATCAAAGGCTCGGTCCAGGGGAGGCTGGTTTTGCACTTGCCATAGTCGGTTACCAGCACAAATTTCTCGCCGGTGTAGATTTCCAGCTGCCAGGCGGGTTCCTGGCCGATTGCGCGGTAACTGACGCCGCGTAACTTCGCAGCTTCCCAAACCGCGACCCGGGGATTGTTTCTGCAGTTTTTCAGCTTTTGTCCCTTGATGGTAATCGTTGCCGTTTGTCCCGGGGCGAGGTCGGGCGGGCTGTCCGGCTGGTAAAGAACATCTTCACCCGCAAAGTCAGTTGACCCTTGCTGGCGCTGAATCGCCTGACTGGCCAGGCTAGAAAACAGGTGTCCGGTTTCACCGTTGATGGTGACCACTATCGACTCATCGTTGCCGTCGCAGCGGTAGCTATAGTGGGTCGTGCGGGTTGCCGTTTTGGTAGCAACAGACTGGTCAGCGAAAGATTGGCCGGAGCACAATAGCGAGCTGCTACAAAGTAGCAACGTCAGCGAACCCATGAACCGGGCCATCAGCGTTCGGGACTATTGGCAAAAAAGCGAGACTCAGCTGGCACTCGGCTCATTATTCGCAGTCGCCCTCAACCCAGGATTTAGCCTCCTCATCGCTACAGGCCGAACAGCCGTTGGCAAACGTCTTTTCGATGCCATCACCCATGGTCGCGCAAACTGGGCGGTAGTCCATCGTGCACATTTGCGGGCGCGGTTCGACGCACTGGGTCGCGCTCGTGTCGGCAATGGTCTCTTCGGCTGCGATGGTCGCGCCGGCGCTAATCAAAACTGTGAACACGATTAGCAGAGTAGAACCTGGATATTTCCCCATTATTTGATCCTCTGTCCGGGCCGATAGTTTAGGAGCCTCTGAAAAACTCTGAATTCGTATCTGACACCTCAGGATATCCATCTTCTTTGTCGCCTAAGGGCGCCTACTGTTGGTGTAAAACTTCGCAATAGAACCACTATTACGTGCGTTTTACACCCCGCGAGGGGGTACAAGCGCCTCAAAGCTGAATATCCTGAGTCACCATCTACTTTGCCCCAAGGGCACTTCCTAAGGGCGCCCAGAGTTTTTCAGAGGCTCCTTTAAGCAGGCTGGAGATGAAGTTCAATTTTCGATCTCGATTGGACGGATCTGGATGGGGTGCAGAAAGGGCAGGGGGTAGAAAATACCCCCGTCATTGATTCCATGCTCAACAACCGACAACCGCCTCCAGCTCTCCAGTCCGCGGGCCGATCGGCAGACCGCACATGTCGGCACCATCTTCGGGTAACGAGCCTTTGAACACCCGTTTTATTGGTGTG
>QNFC01000139.1 GCA_003645395.1 Gammaproteobacteria bacterium | reverse complement strand
TGCAAATAGCCAAACTGAGTTTCACCCTGGCTGAGCCGCTGCTTAACCTCATTGATCTGTAGCATTGCTTTCCTCCCTTATTAACAATTCAAACCGTCGCGCCGCCATGAAAACGCAGTTCGGTAAAACTACGTGGGTCAGGTCAATCAGCCAACCGTTCGTGTTCAACAATCGCCGCAACGCTGGAAGTCGTGGATACCAGATAAGGAACCAGATAAGTCAGAATGATTTTCAGCACGGTTTTTCGATCCAGTTGCATCCGCATTAGCAAGTCACCCTGATTAATCAACATCAATAACGTACCCACCAGCAGCGCAGTCTTAATTGCCCGCCGCCAGACCTGCGGTCGACATGCGATTTCCAGGTATTGCCACCGTTTTAGATAATGGTTCACTCAGCAATAAGATCCACAATCTCAACCTCGATGCCAGTTTCATGCAACTCAACCAACGCGAGGCAAATCGGCAGATTGAAGCGCCTGCGCCCCGCACTACCGGGGTTCAACCAGCGGGTTCCACCTGCCTGCTGCCACTGCGGCCGGTGGGAGTGTCCGCTGATCACCAGGTCTGCAACCTCATTATCGATACATTCACCCAACTCCAGCTGGGCACGGTCATGCAGTAGCGTTATCCGCCAACCTACTAAGTTAAATTGCCGACGTTCTGGAATCCCCTCTGCCCAGGGCTGCTGGGTGTCAACATTGCCGACCACCGCCGTTACCGGTGCCAGTTTGGCTAGCTCCATCAGCACCTCCACGCTGCCAATATCGCCGGCGTGAATAATCTGCTCGACTCCGGCCAGGGCACGCACCGCCTCAGGCCTGAGCAACCCGTGGGTGTCACTGATGACGCCGACCTTCATCGCTATCCTGATCTGGTATCGCTACCTGATAGAAACGTTATTGCGCCCGCCAGCCACCATCGACACTCAATATAGAACCGGTGACGTAACCGGCATCGGCAGACGCCAGATAGGCAATTGCCGAGGCGACTTCCTCTGGCTCTCCCCAACGTCCGAGCGGCGTTCGAGAGGAAATAAACCCGGCCACGGCTTCATCGTCAGCATACATATCGGTCATGCCCGTGTGCAGTCCTCCCGGTGCTACCCCGTTCACCCGCACACCCTGGTCTGCATATTCACAGGCTATCTGTTTAATCAAGCCGACGGTTCCGAACTTGGACGCGGTATAGGCGGTACCACCACCCCCCGCACCTAATCCGGCAATAGAGGCCGTCATCACGATATTACCGCCAGATTTAATCAATTCCGGCAAAGCTGCTCGGCAGCCGTGAAAATAGCCTTTCAGGTTGACATTAATTACCTGATCCCACACCTTGTCAGTGGTATCCATGCATTTGGCAAACCCGTCGAACACCCCGGCATTATTGATATAAATATCAAGTGAGCCATACGCATCCAGCGTATCCGCTACCAGCTGTTGAACGCTGTGCCAAAGGCTGGTATCGACTTGCAGAAACAGAGCGTCGCCCCCCATGCGTTGAATCTGCTCGACCACCTGCATGGCGCTTTCTTCCGCTAAATCAGCCACCACCACCTTGGCACCATCACGGGCAAATAACTCAGCGCAAGCCTTGCCGATACCTGAACCACCTCCGGTAATAATTACAGTTTTGTCAGCAAATCTGGACATGAGCTTGATTCCTTAATTTAAGTATTAAACATCTTCAGCTAATTTAGCCGCCAGCACCGTGGGGCAACTCTATTTCAACAATCTGTCCGGCATCCGGGTCGTTGGTCACCGACCGGTCGATAGCCTGCTCACCCGCCGCTACCACGCTGGTCACCGCCGCATCACCGGTAATATTAACCGCCGTGCGCATCATATCCAGCAACCTGTCGACACCGATAATCAGGCCAATCCCCTCCACCGGCAGGCCGACCTGGTTAAACACCATGGCAAGCATGATCAGCCCGACCCCGGGCACGCCAGCGGTACCGATAGAAGCGAGCACGGCCATGCCGATGATGACCAGATATTGGGTGAAGTTCAGATCTATTCCATAGACATTAGCAATAAATACGGTGGCTACCCCCTGCATGATGGCGGTGCCATCCATGTTAATCGTCGCACCAAACGGCACGGTAAAAGAAGCGACCGAATTATTCACACCCAGGCGCTGCTCAACCGTGCGCAAAGTCACCGGAATAGTGGCATTAGAACTGGCGGTGCTGAACGCAAACACCTGCGCTGAACGCATTTTGCGCATAAACATCCGCGGACTAATTTTTGCACCGAGCCAAACCAGCAGATTGAGGGTGCCCAGCAAATGCAATACCAGGCAACCGGCGACCAGTAAAAAGTAATCCAGCATTGGCAAAATCAGGCCAAGCCCCTGTTCGGAAAATGTCTTCGCCAACAGGCAGAAAACCCCCACCGGGGCAACTTTCATGACCAGCTCCACCACCTGCATCATCACATTGTTGAGCTTTTCAGCGCCGGTTGCCAGGCTCCGCCCCGCCTCCCCTGACATGAGCATGGCCACCGCAAATAGAATCACGAAAAAGATAATCTGTAGCATTTTGCCATCAGCAAAAGCAGCCACCGGATTGCCCGGTACGATGTTTAACAGCACATCCGTCAACGGCGGGGCCTGCGGGGCTATAAACTCAATACTATCGATTATCGGCTGCCCTGCCGCTGACTTGCCCGGCTCAAACAGGGTGGCCATAAACAATGCCAAAGAGATCGCAGCAACGGTCGTTAACAGGTAAAGCAAAAACGCCTTGATCCCCACCCGGCCCAGCAGCGCCACATCCCCCAACCCGGCCACTCCGCAAATCAACGAAAAGGTCACCAGCGGCACCACCAGCATTTTCAGCGCATTAATAAAGGCACCTCCAAGCAGATAGAACAGGCCATCCACCAGGTACCGGTCGGCCCATAGCCAATCGTCGGCAAAGAAATTTAACAGGCCGCCAACCAGTACCCCGGCGACCATTGCGATCAGAATTTTGTTTGTCAGGGACATAACTCTCAGCTATTTACGCGCAACCATTTAAAACGCTTTTACGAAACTCAAAGGCTATCCTGAAAGGATAAACCGCCACCGCCTATCCTTACCAATAACCCGTTTACCTTTGACACTATAGCAGCCAACACTCGGGTATCATCAACCTGCGAGAACATGCTTTAAACGGATTGATTTCAGCTGCAATTGCATATTCTGCTCAGGCATTCTATCCACTCACCCGCGAACACTGGAAACCATGAGAATTTTTCAGGACAGCTCCGCACCTAATCCACGCCGGGTACGAATTTTTCTAGCGGAAAAACAGATTGAAATTCCTTTTGAACAAATTGATCTCGCTAACCAGCAACAGTTAGGCGAACGTTTCCTCGCCATCAATCCACTCGGAGAACTACCGGTGCTGGAGCTGGATGACGGCAGTTACATTACTGAAACCATGGCCATCTGCCGCTATTTTGAACTACTTCATCCCGACCCGTGCCTGTTTGGAAATTCGCCGCGCGAACAGGCAGAGGTAGAGATGTGGAACCGGCGCATGGAGTTTCATCTGCTGTTGAATGTCGCTCACTGTTTTCAGCACAGCCATCCGTTTTTTGCTGGCAGCAAACCACAATCATCTGACTATGCTGAAATTTCCCGACAGCGAGCGGGAGAAGATATGGTGCTTATTAATACCTGGCTAACAGAACGGCCGTTTATTGCCGGCGACAAATTCACTGTGGCGGACATCACTGCGCTATGTGCTATCGATTTTGCCAGAGTCGTTAACATTCGTATTCCTGATTCCAGCGACAACCTGGCCGACTGGCACCAACGGGTCAGCGCTCGCCCCAGTAGTAGTGCCTGACAGGAGCTACAGATCCATGCACTTTCCCATACCGACTCGGCGCAGTCGATACGGCATCTGGTTACTTCTAGTGAGCCTGACACTGTTTGTGACCACCACACAAGCAATCACTACCACCGAAAACACTGCTGCTAAAACGTCTCCGCCTGCCCTCAAATTAGCTGTCTATCCCTACACCCACACCTCCAGGGTTGTTCCCGCCTGGACCCCCCTGGCTGATTATCTACAGCAACATTTGCAGCAACCAGTGGTTGTCGTCTCTGCACCCAGCCATGCAGCTTTTGCTCAACGGGCTGAAGCGGGCGACTATTTTCTGTATATCACCGCACCGCACATGGCAGCCTGGCTAGATCAGCAGGGACAAGCCTGTCGAGTACGAAAAATACTCATACCCCTTTATGGCCAGCTGTGGGTAACTAAAACATCCGGTTATCGCGGGTTAAATGAGCTGGCAGGCAAAACCATCGCCACGATGGCTCGCGGCAGCCTTGTAGCCGAACTACTCGACTATCAGGGTGCCATCCTGCGAGACCAACGACCATTCGATTTTACTATTCAATACAACCCTAGCCATGTGAGTGCAGTCAGGGCCGTATTAAACGGCACCGCAGACGCTGCTTATGTTGTTCCACTGCCGGTGCCACAACTGATCGGACCGGATTTCGAATCGATTGTGATAGTTGAACGCTCAAAGCTAACCACCCACGCAATGTTCATGACTCCCGCCGGCCTCGGCCACGAACACGCTGAGAAAATGGGCCGATTACTCGATGACTTTCAATCTAACGATGATAAAGCGCAAACCATGTTCACTCCGTACCTATATAGCACCCCGACCATATTCGAACCCATCCTGGATAGTGATATCGAAAATTTAATACCCCTTGCTAACCAGTGGCATGGAAAATTAAATTGACTCAAAAACGGATAATTTCGCTGCGGCTAAAACTGGGTGCTACGGCGCTGTTAATCGAATTTTTGACCGTCGCACTACTCACCTGGTATTGGGTCGCGTTCACCCAGAATCACCTTGCGAAAGAACACCAAAGATCCGTTACCGAGCTTGTACCGGTGCTGCAATCAGCCCTGGTGACGCCCCTGTTAGAGGAAGATATCACCACGTTGAAGACCATCCTTCAACCGCTGATCACTGCTAACAATGGCCATATCAAAGCGCTAACCATCAGTAACCGCAGCGGGGACGTTCTGTGGTCGATAAATGCGACCGCGTTCGTCGACGACCAAACCGCCGATGGCCCACCGGCGTTAGATTACGGCCAACAATATTTATCAGGCCATCTCTCCCATGACCACAATCACGCAGTAGAAAATTTATGGGTTGCGATACCACTGTCGCTCGACGGCGAATCCGTGGGCTCATTAACGCTGCTATTTAGCTCCGGCCAGCTGTCTACCATACTCACTGCGGTCACT
>QNFC01000138.1 GCA_003645395.1 Gammaproteobacteria bacterium | reverse complement strand
TTAGACTAGATATCAGACTGGGTAAATGATGTACCGGGGCGGTACCGCGGTATCCATGATTCCGGTTTTCGATTTGAATTTGAACACGCCTTGCTCTTCGACGATAACGTCGTCGTAGCGACCGACGGTGAGTAGCTTGGTGTGACCCTCTTTGCTGGTGTAGAAAAGGCTGAAATTAGAGCGCACGTGGTAGGCCCCGTCACCATTGGTTTTGCTCAGGCCACGTTGTACAAAATGCCGGGGTTGATACTCCTCAACAGTGTTGCCCCATACCTCATCAACGTATTTCACCCGGTCTTTTAGCCGTTCAGGGCAGTCGTCGAGCATTAACGACAGGGGCAGGTTGTATTTCACATTCTCCTGGGTGGTCAGGCGGTACTGGCCATCGCTGCTGAAGGTGGCGAGCCAGCCTTGCATGTCGAGGTCGTCAAGCGCGCTCACGTATCGTTGCAACAGGTCGTCTATCAGCGTCAGGGTGTCGTGGTCGGTTAATGCCGCCATCAGAAACCCATCCTGGTTTTATAGTCGGCCCAAAATACGGTGGAGACCGATTCGTCGTTCTGGGAGCTGCGGTTGATGTCCGGGTTGCTGCCCATCCCTTTGAGAAAATGCATCTGGCCGCCGGTGTAGCCCATGGCTTTCTGGCTGCGGTCAAATATCGAACTGTCCTCGATGCTGATAAAGCCGCTGGGGCCGAGCAGATTAGAGCCCTGGCGAACCCGGTGGTTGAGCAGATCAGGGTCATCATCGGCGAAACCGAAATAGGTGTAGTGCACCTCGGTTTTGTTGGGCCCCATGGGCCGGGCAAAACGAAAATTGATACTGTCCATGTGCCGAACCGCCTGGGTTACCGGGCGCACACAGGCGCCGGCGGCGGTCTGTTCGCCGCTACGGCTCTCAACCACGGTGGGGTCATTCAGGTAGCCGTTGTCTTCGTAATCTTTGGACTGGTAGTTCATTCCCCAGTGGCCGTAATGGCCGTCGGCCTCGAGATAGCCGTCGCCACCGGCGAAATCAAGCAGGCGGAAGGCGGCGTGGAGGATGCCGGCGTGGTAACCGTCGTTATCCATGAACAGTTTCCAGTTGGTATTGAAAGTGATTTTTTGATATCCCAGTAGCTTGAGTGGCCGCTCGCCACCGCCGACGACTACTTTCATGTGCGGTTTGAGGTTTCCTAAAAAATCATCAAGGGAAGGCGCTGCCGGGTCAAAGGTAGCGAAGACGATGCCGCAGAAGGTCTCTACTCGAAGGTTTTTAAGGTTGTAATTAGCAGGGTCGTAGTCGTCGGGAAAACACTCTTCGCCGATGGTGCTTAACAGGCTGCCATCATTTTTGAATACCCAGCCGTGATAAGGGCAGGTAAAGCCCCCGGCGTTACCCAGGAACTCAGCGGTCAGCTGCACGCCACGGTGGGCGCAGGCGTTGACCATGACGCTGAACTCGCCCTCCGCGCTATGCACGGCGATGACTGGGGTTTCGCCTATATAAAGAGATTTATAGTCATTCACGTTGGGGATTTCAGCCTGCAGCGCCACCGGGTGCCAGAAGGGTCCGTAAAAATACTCGTCGAGTTCGCGTCGATAGATGGCTTCATCTGAATAGACCTGAAAGGGTACGTGGGTATGATCGTGCCACTGGCCAAGGCCGGGTAACTCGCTGGGTTTATTCATGGATACTCCCCTCCGGATTCACCACGCAGGCAGCTGCCGTGCTCGGTTAGATTGTTACCGTTATATAGCAAAATGACTCTACTACGTTTTCTCCGGTAATGGTTTTCTGCTTCGGCTGCTGGCTGACTCTTATCAATCTACCAATCGAATCATGATCACTATTTTCTCAAGGTTTAATCCGAACCATCGGTCGAGAACGATAAGATGAGTAGCCGTAAGCGCCCCGTGGAAAATAGTTAAGGACATATCCGCCCGATGAAATATTCAACCAAAGCTATGTTGCTGTCCGCCTTCCTGTTTCCAGGAGTCGGTCATTTTTACTTAAAGTGCTATCTCACCGGCGCAGTTCTGGCCAGCCTGGCCGTCGGAGCGCTCTATTTTCTGTTGGCCAGGACGATTGAAGTAGCAATGCGAGTTAGTGAGATGATCCAGCAAGGGGAGGTGGGGATTGATCCGCTGTCGATTACGCAGGCCCTGTCAACTCAGACCACCACAGCGGATAGCCAGGTGATTAATATCGCCACCGTCATGATTATTTGTTGCTTTGTGATGGGTATTGGCGATAGCTATCGGGTAGGCCGCATTCGCGACAAAGCTGACGGTACGTCCGGGTCAACGGCGTAGTTCACCAGGGCAGGCTTTACCCGTAGTCGTTACTATTTTGGTAGCCTGAAACCACTCACCCAGCCGTTGTCGATCGCTATTGCGAGCAGGCCCTGAATGTCCGGCTGATTTTCGGCGGGGTATTCGATCCGGTCCGGCGGTGGGCTTGCCAGTATTGTAGCCAGGGTAGTACGGGAGTCGATCTGTTGTAGTAGTTGCCACTGGCTTGAGGATAGCCGGTGGATCGTCGGCTTGTAGTCCCTGCGGTCAATCATCAATAGGTCCTCTTCTTCAGTCGCTGTGACCGCTCCGGTCTCAAGGCGATTTTTATTGGCTTCCCAAATGGCCAATATCGGCCATCGTGAGCGGATCAGCCCAACATGACTGGCCAGTACAAACTGGATGTCTGGCATTTCACCTTCAGTAATAGTCTGTAGCTTCTGGTAGTCAAACGGTAGGCTTTGATCGGCGAAATAGGCGCGGTGCCAAAGCCACTCAAGTCGACAGAGATCGCCGCAATAAGGCAGCCCTTCTAGTTCACTGCGTTCGTTGTGGAGCTGTGTTAAATAGGCGGGAAACCGCCCACCGTAGTGGTTCAGGTCGGGGCTGTTTGAGGGGTGCCGGTGCAGATAGTCCCGGGCCAGCTGGGAAAAATAGTGCTCGCCGACGATGTTGAGAAGGATAGGATAGATTTCCCGCAGGGCGTTGAGGTGGGCATGAAAAACGTTGTTGCGATAGATCTGCACGCCGAGCCCAATAGCTGCCCCACCGGGGGCAGTAGCGTGGGGGAAGTCGCTCAGTTCCCGCTGGCCAGGCAGTAGTAACGCCAGCAAATTCGCCTGGTGCGTAGCCAGGTTCACAAGCTTCCCGCCGTCAGTATCGGATCTACCGTTATCTGATTGGCCCGTTCGGCTTGGTTACGCAACACCGACAGGGCAGGTATGTCGCTATCCCATTCAATTAACGCCGGCGCGACCACGCCCATGGCGCGAATCTGGCTATATAAGGCCCATACCGGATCAGCCACCTTGTTGTTATGAGCATCAAGTAGAAAGCCGGGCTTGTGCTCATGGCCGGCCAGGTGAATCTGGCGAATACGGCCCAGGGGGATGCCCAGTAGAAGGTCTTGCACGTTTTCGCCGTGGTTGACGGAATTAATATAAAGATTGGTCAGGTCGAGTAGCAAGCCGCAGTCTGCTCTTTCCAGAATCTGCTGTAAGAATTCCACCTCGCTCATTTCGCTACTGCTAAAACGCAGATAGGCGGTGGCATTTTCGACCAGAATGGCCTCGCCAAAAAAGTCCTGAACCTGTTTGATCCGGTCCACCAGGTGATCAACGGCCTCCTGGGTAAAGGGCAGCGGTAGCAGATCGTGGCTGTACAAACCATTCACCGAAGTAAAGCTCAGGTGTTCCGATATCCAAGGGGTTTTTATCCGCGCCGCCAGCGCTTTGACTTTGGTTAGGTACGCCCGGTCAAGTGGGTCGACCGAGCCGAGTGACATGCCCACGCCGTGCAGAGCCACCGGGTAGGCATCGCTAACCGCATCAAGCTGGGCGGCCAACAGACTACCCGGGTTTAAGTAGTTGTCGGTGAGTGCTTCAAACCACGGGATCGGTGGCCGGGTTTCGAGAATCTCCTGTACATGAGGATGCCGCAGGCCGATGCCCGTTGCATTTATTCCATATGGCTTCTCGGCGCCAGGCCACCTTTCCATAATCACTGCACGGTTGAACTAGGTTTTAGCGGGCTTCACCGTAGCCACCACGCCGCCAGTGATTTTGGTACAGGTACCCGCCGGCACATAGGCCCATTCGTTATCAGCGTTATCTATCGTCGCCTGACCCGCGCAGTTATGTTTACCGTCGAGCGCACCACAGTCGTTCTGGCCCGCTTTGACAATACCGGCACACTTTTCCCAACTGGTTGGTTGGTCGGGCACGGCGTTGGCGCTACCACTTGTTAATGCTAGCAATCCGCTGACTATGGCTGCTGAGGTGAGTGATTTTGGATTCATTTGGTGGTTACTCCCAGGTGACGGATTAAAAAATTTGAAGACGATAGATCGTCACTGGTGAATGACCCGGTCGGCGCTGGGTTTATTACAGCAATGGTGGTTAGTACCCGTTGAGATGGTCCGGCAGTAAATGTTGAAGAGCTACGTTCGGGCTTAAACAAGCCGTGGCAAAGTGAGACTAACGCGTTGAATGGAAAAGAGGTGAGCTTATAGAGGCGCGGCGTTGATGCGACTAAATAGTCAATGCGAGATACCGTCATGTTTTAGTCGGGATAGGTTCTGGATGCCACCGGCTGGAGCTAACTACTTGCAAATCAGGGCTGGGTAAGAAAACCAAAGTGGCCGTAGTGACATTGTTGATGCCGCTGGTAATCGCCGGTGGCTGTTCTGTCGGTGAGGAGCAATCCACCGTAGAGAAAGCGGATAAGCAGCTTGTGCTTTAGCCGCAGATCGATGCGCTTGATAAAGCCAGGGGTGTTGAACAATTGCTGTAGGAAAGTAACGATCAGCGCCAGGCGGTGGTCGTATCGATCCGTTTACCGGCCAGCAAATATAACGGGATCGGGTTGCCTTAGACGGTATATGGTCACAAGTCGAAATGGCGACTACCTGACAGGAATCACCCGCATAGGGTTGGATAACGGCCAGACAATTAAAAAAGCCCCCTGACCGACTTCGGTCAGGGGGCTTTTTTAATTGTCTTTCGCTAGTGAGCCGCAGATTTGATCGACTTGCTTAATACTCGTAATCAAACGCAACGACAGCTTCTTCAAAACTGCCGTCGAGCATACTGCCCAGGCCGGCGGCCACGTCCTGGTGCGGCTGAGAAGGCAGGTAGGCATCACGGGCAGCAGCGGCGCTAAAGACCATGCTGAAGCCGTGGGTGTAGCCGCGGTTGATGCCCTCGGGGCTGGAGTAGGGGCCACCGTTGAAGGATTCGAGGCCATCCATCGTCGGCACCATGGCCTGGAACTTACCAAACAGG
>QNFC01000137.1 GCA_003645395.1 Gammaproteobacteria bacterium | reverse complement strand
TTTGTTTACTATCGAGACATCAAGGCCCGCCAGCGGAACGGCGACTCTATTTTTTGACAGGGCTGACAAATAAGCCATTGAAAAGATGGCGGAGAGGGAGGGATTCGAACCCTCGATGAGTGATTAACCCATACTCCCTTAGCAGGGGAGCGCCTTCAGCCGCTCGGCCACCTCTCCGGGGGCGCATAGGATACCTATGCAACGAGTTACGGTAAAGCTGAAAACACCGTTATCAACTCAATTTACCTGGTCTTAATTGATAGTGATTATTCGAGATTAGAGACAACTACCTTTATTTCTGGTCGCGATGAACACTCAAGGGGTTCCTTACTTTGCACTGCTTCGTCTTGAATGCGCTTAAAAACCTCTTCACGGTGAACAGCAACTTCGCGCGGCGCACTCACGCCCAATCGAATTTGATTGCCCTTGATTCCCAGAACAGAAATTTTTACTTCATCCCCGATCATTACCGATTCACCGGTCCTTCGAGTCAATATCAGCATCCCTCTCTCCCTGCTATTTTTGGTTTTCATTCAACTACTGATTAATAATCCTAGCAGGAATACTGAGGGATATTCTTTTTTATATCAACAGCCTAGCGCATTTTTTACTGACCATCCGGTCAGTCAGGGGGCTCCTGATCAAGGTCAAACTGCCGGTGCAGTGCACGCACAGCCAACTCTAGATATTTTTCGTTAACGACGACCGAGATTTTGATTTCGGAAGTAGAAATCATTTCTACGTTGATGCCTTCGTCGGACAACGTTTTAAACATTGTGGCCGCAATACCCGCGTGCGAGCGCATGCCGACACCTACCAGCGAAACTTTTACAATGCGGTCATCACCGTTCAGTTCACGCGCTTGCAGTTCTTTAACGACAGGCTGCAACAAATCCATAGTCTGCCTAAAATCATTACGGTGGACAGTAAAGGTAAAGTCGGTCAATCCATCGACGCCAGTATTCTGAATAATTATGTCGACTTCAACGTTGTTATCAGCCACTTTTCCAAGAATCGAAAAGGCGACACCGGGCCGGTCGGGCACACCCATAATGGTGATTTTGGCTTCGTCACGGTTAAATGCGATACCAGATATAAGCGCCTGTTCCATTTGTTGGTCCTCGAGGGTAATCAGGGTTCCAGGCCCTTGTTTAAATGTCGACAGCACCCGCAGTGGTACTTTGTATTTACCCGCAAATTCTACCGAGCGAATCTGTAGCACTTTCGCACCCAGGCTCGCCATTTCCAGCATCTCTTCAAAGGTGATTTTAGCCAGTCGCCGAGCGTTCGGTTCAATACGGGGGTCAGTGGTGTAAACACCGTCCACGTCGGTATATATCTGACACTCCTGCGCATGCAAAACAGCAGCCAGAGCCACCGCCGAAGTATCTGACCCACCCCGGCCAAGGGTAGTGATATTGCCGTCCTGATCTACACCTTGAAAGCCAGCGACGACCGCAACCTTGCCCTGCGCGAGCACGTTGCGAATCGCGGTATCACCGATAGAAGTAATGCGGGCCTTTCCATGTACCTGGTCAGTAGAGACTTTGACCTGGCCACCGGTGAATGATTGGGCATCAACCCCCCGCGCTTTCAGGGCCATGGCCAACAGCGCCATGGAAACCTGCTCACCCGTGGACAACAACACATCCATCTCGCGCAGATCCGGCACGGACTGCAGTGACCGCGCCAGGTCCACCAGATAATTCGTCTGGCCAGACATCGCCGACACCACCACAACCACGTCATGATCACGCCGGGTTGCCGCCACAATATCAGCAACGATACCGATGGTATCGACGTCGGCCATCGAGGTACCACCAAATTTTTGGACAATAAGGGTCATTTCATCTGCTCTGCCACCGAGAGATGGGGCAAGTTGTCGTTTGAGGATTAATCTTTACAAAATTGATTGCGCCTGCGGTTTACGTCAAAGCTTTTCGGCTACCCATTCGGCGGGCTGTAGCAGCGCCACCCCAACGCCAGCGGGGTCTTTACCTCCAGCCATGGCCATATCGGGTCGTCCTCCGCCTTTACCGCCGACTTTCTGCGCAGCCAGGTTAACCAGTTCACCTGCACTTAGTCGGTCGACCAGATCCTTACTCACACCGGCCACCAGGTTCACCTTGTTGTCGTTGACCGTCGCCAGCAGAATCACGCAGCTGCCTAGTTTGTCTTTTAACCGATCAGCGGTCTCGCGCAGAGTTTTCGGCTCCTGCTCAAGCAGTGCCGCTAACACTTTCACCCCTTTTACGGTAATGGCTTGCTCGTGAAGATCAGCACTTGCCGAAGCTGCATGCTCGCTTTTTAGTTTTTCGAGTTCGCGGCTCAGCTCACGGTTTTGCGCCAACAGACCATCCACTTTTTCCAGCAGCTGTTCGTTACCGGCTTGGAGTTTGCCGGCCAGCTCCGTAACCATTTCTTCCTGATTAGCCGCCCACTGGACGGCTGCTCCGCCGGCAATCGCTTCTATTCGGCGCACACCGGCGGCGATGCCGGTTTCCCCAGTGATCTTAAAATAGCCAATATCGCCGGCGTGATCAGCGTGAGTGCCGCCACATAACTCTACGGAAAAATCGTCCATTCCTACTACTCGAACCCGTTCACCATATTTTTCGCCAAACAGCGCCATCGCCCCGCGTTGCCGAGCAGCATCGATAGCCATATCTTCGGTAGTCACGGTTGTGTTATGGCGAATCTGCTCATTAACCAGGGTTTCAATCGTTCGTAACTCTGTCGCCGACACGGGTTGGTCGTGAGAAAAGTCAAACCGCAGTCGCTCCGCATCAACCAGTGAGCCTTTCTGACCAATATGCTCACCCAGCACCGAGCGCAACGCTGCATGCAACAGATGAGTGGCCGAGTGATTAGCCGCTGTTGCTCCGCGCCGCTGTGAATCGACCTTGGCCTGCAAAGCAGTGTCCAGACAAATTTCACCGCTGGTAACTACTCCAGTATGACCGATACTGTTGGCGTATTTTTGCGTATCGTTTACTTGAAACCGGGCATCGTCGCTGGCCAACTCACCCTGGTCGCCAACCTGACCACCGGACTCGGCATAAAACGGGGAGCGGTCAAGAATTATCAGCGCCTGCTCACCAGCAGCGACCGATTCCACGGGCTCGCCTTCACGATAGAGCGCAATTACTTTTCCGGAATCAGACACCTGATCGTAACCGGTGAATTCAGAGATCAGGTCAGTCCCAACGTTGACCTTCGCTTCCGCGCTAAAGCCCCCAGCAGCACGCGCCCGCTCGCGCTGCTGGGCCATTTCGGTCTCGAAACCTGCCATGTCGATCTCTAACCCACGCTCGCGGGCGATATCAGCGGTCAGATCAACCGGGAATCCATAAGTGTCATAGAGCTTAAAAAGCAGCACTCCGGGCAATGTATTGCCATCTAATTCGGCGATCTCCCGCTCAAGAATCTGCAGACCCAGCTCCAGGGTCAGGGCAAAACGTTCTTCTTCTAACCTGAGCTGCTCTTCAATCCGACTTTGCTGTTCAAGCAATGCTGGATAAGCATCACCCAACACGGCTGCAAGCGGTTTCACCAGCCGGTAAAAAAATGGCCCATTCGCTCCCAGGCGGGAACCGTGACGCACTGCTCGACGAATAATCCGCCGCAACACATACCCTCGCCCCTCGTTGGAAGGAATCACACCATCGATCAACAGAAACGAACACGAACGAATATGGTCGGCAATGACTCGCAACGAACGTGAACCGTCCGCCGGCACGTCGAGAATGGCAGCAGTAGCGTTGATCAGCGGCACGAACAGATCGGTATCAAAATTATCGTGAACGCCCTGCAGTATCGCCGCCAGTCGCTCCAAACCCATACCGGTGTCCACTGAGGGTTTCGGCAGCGGCACCAAAGAACCGTCGGGCTGACGGTCGTACTGCATGAAGACCAGGTTCCAGATTTCGATGTAGCGGTCACCATCTTCTTCTGGAGTACCGGGAGGTCCGCCAGGTATTTTATCGCCGTGATCGTAAAAAATTTCTGAACAGGGGCCGCAGGGACCAGTATCACCCATACTCCAGAAGTTGTCCTTAGCACCGATTCGAGAGAGCCGGGCAGGATCTACGCCAATATCCTCCAGCCATATCTGCGCTGCTTCGTCATCGTCTTCAAAAACAGTGATCCATAGTTTCTCTGCGGGCAGACCAATCACTTCGGTCAGAAATTCCCAGGCGAAACGGATCGCATCGGGCTTGAAATAGTCGCCAAAGCTAAAATTGCCAAGCATCTCAAAAAAAGTGTGATGACGAGCGGTGTAACCGACGTTTTCCAGGTCATTGTGCTTCCCACCTGCACGTACACAGCGCTGTGAAGAGGTTGCCCGGTGGTAATCACGCTTTTCATTGCCCAGAAACACCTCTTTAAAGGGCACCATGCCGGCATTGGTAAATAGCAGCGTCGGATCGTTAACCGGCACCAGTGAGGCACTCTCTACCCGCTGATGACCACGTTCAGCAAAATAGTCCAGAAATGCCTCGCGCAGCGCGTGACCAGATTTCAAATCAGTCATCCAGGAACACCTTAAATTCACTCACTGTTTTCTCGTATCACTTTGGCCACCATCGAAGCAGTAAATCCACGCTGCTGTAAAAACCGACTACGACGTTGCAGGTCGCGTTGATCAGCTGCGACAGATTCGCCATATTTACGGTTCATGGCAGCACGGCAATTTGCCCACCATTCTTCGTCCTGCTCTGCCAACAACTCACTTATTTGCCCTCGGCTAATGCCATGCTGTTGCAGCTCAGCCGTAATTTTCATCGGGCCAAAACCGCGCCGTTTTTTTGAAGCAACGTACTCTTCAGCAAAAACAGCGTCGTTTTGCAATCCGCGATCCTGTAACTGCTCCAACACTCGTTGAGTTACAGCGTCGTCATAGCCTCGACTCGCCAGCTTACGCCGCAACTCGGCAGCAGAGTGTTCACGGCGGGCAATCAACCCCAGTGTTCGGTTATAAGCCTGCGCAAATGCCTCAGCCGGGTTTGAATCAATCGGGGCTTGGTCACTCACTCTCGGCGGCGTCGGTCTCTTCTTCAACACGCTTCGGCAGGCGCAGTTCACGAATCTGGTTTTCCAGATCCACCGCCAGTTCAACATGTTCTTTCAGGTAATTGCGGACTTTATCTTTGCCCTGCCCTACCCGTTCCCCCTTGTAGCTGTACCAGGAACCGGATTTATCAAGAATGCCGCTATCAACTGCCAGGTCAATGATTTCACCCTCGTGAGAAACACCCTCGCCATAGAGAATTTCAAACTCGGCAGTTTTAAACGGCGGCGCCACCTTGTTTTTCACCACCTTAACGCGGGTTTCATTGCCGATA
>QNFC01000136.1 GCA_003645395.1 Gammaproteobacteria bacterium | reverse complement strand
TCCGTAATAATTCCCTGCATCCGCTGAGCCTGTTGAGCCATTTGCTCGATCGGCTGTCGCCAGGCCGGCGGCAGGCTGTCCTGGTCTGTGGACATGACTTCGAGGTAACCACTAACCACCGTCAACGGCGTGCGCAACTCATGAGAGGCATTGGCAATAAAGTCCGTGCGAACCTGCTCCAGATAACGTAACTGGGTGATATCACGAACCACCAACAGCGTCCGCCGGTTGCCATCACTCACTTTAAGTATCTGTAACTGAAGCTCACTATTTTTTGGCGCTGGCATATCAATCGCCGCCGACGACTCGGGGTCTTCGAACAGCTCTACGAATCGAGGGCTACGCACGACATTAACAATCCGTTGACCGAGGTCACGTTCAGTCAATCCCAGCAACCGACCGGCCTGAGCATTAAACCATTCGATAGTTCCGTGGCGGTCAAACGACACCACGCCATCTGGCAGCACCGCACTCAATTCTTCAAACCGTTGAATTCGTTGGGCTAGCTGCCGCTCCCGCTGCACGCCCGACCGCCGAACCCGGTAGAGGTGAGCATAGACCACACCAAAAAAGCCGGCAGGCTCCAGCGCATCCGCCTGCTCAGGGTCTTGCAGCAGCACCAGCAAGCGCCGAAACTGCCAGAGCTGCCAAAACAGGTAAATAGCCACCGGCACCAATGCGGGAAGCCACTGCAGGGCATCCAGCGCCCACGCCACAACCAGCACGGTAATGGCAAGGTAAAGCTCGGTGTACCAGCGTTGCGCCAACACGGTTTCAGGTTACGCTTTCATCGAAAACCGGTAGCCAGCACCGCGTACGGTCTGTACCCGCTTATCATATCCGGATGACTCAAGCGTCTCGCGCAGCCGACGAATATGCACATCGACAGTGCGCTCCTCGATATAGACACTCTGCCCCCAAACCCGGTCAATTAACTCGCCACGGCTAAAAACCCGCTCAGGATGGGAGAGAAAAACTGTAACAATTTATATTCGGTTGGCCCAAACGCCAACTCTTCATCACCAACCGTCACCCGATGACTGGCCGGGTCGAGCATCAGATCACCAACACGCAGCACCTCACCAACCACGTGGGGCGTGGTGCGCCGCAATACTGCCTTAACGCGGCCAAGCAGCTCACGCGTTGAAAACGGCTTGCCGAGGTAATCGTCAGCGCCGGCATCCAGGCCTGCCAGCACATCGGCCTCCGCATCACGGGCGGTGAGCATGATTATTGGCAAGTCTCGCGTGGTCGATTGCGACCGCAGGCGACGACAAAACGAGACGCCGGTCTCGCCGGGCATCATCCAGTCCAGCAGCATCAAGTCGGGAGACTGATCTGCAATGAGCAAATCCGCAGCCCGCGCATCTTCGGCTGCCAGCGGCTCATAGCCAGAATTACTGAGCGCAAAGGTCAACATGTCGCGAATTGCCGGTTCGTCGTCAACAATCAAAATACGTGCATTCATCGCGCTATTTGTACCATCGCAATATTTCAGCTTGGTGACAGGCTAGCAACGCCGCTTCGGTTAATCGAGGTGGCGCCTGAAAAAATCGATGGTCCGTTGCCAGGCCAACGTTGAAGCAGCTTGATCAAAAGCGCCGCGCTGATCACAATTGAAACCGTGCTCGGCAGGGTAGGTATACACGGTGGCATCGGTAAGACCCGACACCGCTGCCTCAACACTGGCAACGACCTCTAGCGGAATATGGTCATCACGCTCACCAAAGTGGAACATGATTGGGCAACAGACTGTTGTCGCCTGATCAAGGTAATCGCCAATGCCACCACCGTAATAGGCTACCGCTGCATCGGGGTTTAACTGCGCTGCGCTAAGGTAAGTGTAGAGGCCACCCATGCAAAAACCGACCACCGCCACTTTGCTGGCACCCTGATCACGCAGCCACTGAATACAGGCCGCCAAATCTGCAACCACTTCAGCCGGGTTCAGTCCTTCCTTTAAACCAAAACCCACACCAATATCGGCCTCTTCATAACCCAGTTCAACGTCAACCTGCTGGCGATGAAACACGTCTGGCGCCAGCGCGACAAAGCCCTCATCTGCAAAGCGATCACAAACATCGCGAATGTGACTGTTGACGCCGAAAATTTCCTGAATGACCACCACTGCCGACCGACCGACGTTAGTCGGACCGGCGCAGTAACCAGAAAACTTCTCACCCGCCGCGCTTAACTCTACCCGTACTCCACTCGTCATGGTTCCTCTCCCAGGGCCTGTTAACCCAAATCAAACACCACTCGGTCACCGGCAAACACCGGTCCGTCCACACAGACTCGTTTCATTGCTACGCCCTGCGATCCGCTAATCGGCACCACACAGCCGGCACAGCCACCTACCGCACAAGCCATGTACTCCTCTAGCGATAACTGACTGGGTAATTCAAATTCTGCCGCCAGCTGCTGCACCGCTTTTAACATGGGCGTTGGGCCACAGGCGAAAATTTCAACCAGAGCAAGCTCACTGGCTGCCAGACTAGATAACCAATGCCGTGCAAGGTCAGTAATGAACCCGTCGAAACAGCCAGGGAATCCCTGATTAGAGGCCAGCCGTGCAGGAACACCCCAATCATCCAGCAACGGCATGGTGGCAATCACGCCAGCTGGCATGCCGTCGATCATAATCGTGGAAGGCTCGGGGTTAAACGGAAACGGCACCTCGGATGCCAACAACACTTGTGGCTGAATCTCTTTTTGCCTGCGCAGACTCTCGGCCAGAAAAAGCATGGGCGGCATGCCCACGCCGCCGCCGAGCAGGAGTGGCCGTCGATAATCGTCGTGGAGCTGAAAACAGTTGCCGACCGGCCCTAACAGATTAATTTCATCACCCGGCACGCGCTGGGCCAAAAGCCGGGTACCGACACCGACTTTTTTGTAAAGCAGCTCAATCCAGCCCTGTTTGCGATCAACACGCATCAACGATAACGGCCGCCGTAACATCATCGGCTGACCACAATCAATATGCACAAACTGCCCGGGCAGCGCCCGCTCGGCCACTCGCGGAGCGGCCAGCCTTAACAGATTTTGGTCGCCAGCAAACACCTGATGCGAAAGCACCGTGGCCTGTTCAACCAGCAGCGTGTCTCGGTGTGTTTTCGGGGCGTTCATGTGCGAACAGTACTATCGTTAATAGTAGGAAACTGTGTTCGGTCACCGCTTAACCGATAAACCAGATCACCCGCTATTAAGGTATGAGTAACCCGCCCGCGCAGGTTACGCCCGGTGAACGGCGAGTTGCAGCCCCGACTTTGCCAGCTCGCCGGTTGCAGTTGCCAGGCGCGACCAGGGTCAACGATACAAATGTCCGCCGCTGCCCCTTCGGCCAGCTGGCCCCGTGAACCCTGCAACAACTTTGCTGGCGAAGCGGTTACCGCCGAAAGTGCGCGTTCAAGCGGCAATCGCCGGTTGCGGACCAACTCCAGCACCAGCGACAACAGACTCTCGATCCCGGCAATACCCGGTTCACTTTCAGCGAAGGGTAGCAACTCGGTAGCTGCTGATTTTGGAGCATGATCACTACAGATAACCTCAATCACCGAATTGCGCACCGCTTTACAGAGCGCTGTGCGATCGCTAGCCCCACGCAGAGGTGGCCGAGTATGGTAATTAACATCGAAGCCGGTAATGTCTTCGTCGCAGAGCAGCAGGTGGTGAATCGCCACGTCGGCGGTGACCGGCAAGCCACCCTTTTTGGCGTTGGCCAATAGCTGCACCGCATCGGCGGTGGAGATTCCGGCAAAGTGAAGCTGAGCACCGGTTAACCGCGCCAGTGCCAGATCGCGGCCCACTGCTGCCTCTTCAGCGGCGGCTGGAATACCCGGCAGGCCGAGGCGCAAACTGGTAGCCCCCTCATGAATGCAACCCTGAGCAAGCCCTGGAACCTCGCAATGCACCACCACTGTTAGATCAAAGTTAGCGGCGTAGTCGAGGGCATTTCGCATCATTTGCGACCCTACCGGCGCGCGGCCGTTACCCATTAACTGACACCCAGCACGCTGCAAAGCAGCCATCTCGCTTAATTGATCACCTTTAAGTTGCCGAGTCAGCGCGCCTTGCGGAATTACCCGGCAGAGACCCAAATTTTCGCTATGTTGCTGCAACCGGTGCGCCGCCGCAGAGCTATCCATCAACACGCCATCCTCGGGTGCGGCCACTAACGTGGTCACCCCTCCGGCCACTGCTGCCAGCAACTCGCTTACCGATACCAGGTTCTCTTCGGCGTGACTGGGGCGCACGCGAGCTCGCAAATCAACCAGCCCCGGCAACACCCACTGGCCGGTCGCATCGATTTCAGTCGCGGTTTTAAAGCCGCGGGGAACGCGGCCCACCGCCACGACCTTGCCATCGGCGATGGCAAGGTCTGTCACCCGGTCAACCCCGTTAGCCGGGTCAATAAAACGACCACCAGAAATTAAATATCGCTGCGCGATCACGACTTCACCGACCAGCTACGACCTAACACCAGGCTGATAACAGCCATGCGTACGGCAATGCCATTGGCCACCTGTTCAAGAACGACGGAGCGATCACTATCCAGCAGTGCCGAGTCGATCTCCACTCCACGGTTCACCGGTCCTGGGTGCATCACCATCGCCGCGGGTGCCGCCCACTGCAACCGCTCTTCAGTCAGTCCGTAATAATGGAAATATTCACGATCAGACGGCAGCACGCCGCCACCCATTCGCTCTCGCTGCATGCGCAACCCCATGACAACATCAACGCCTTGCAACCCACTGCGCAAGTCATGAAAAACCTCAGCACCAGACGCTTCAAACGCTTTCGGCACCAGGTTCTTTGGCCCGATTAAATTAATCTGCGCCGCGCCCAGTGTCTGCAATATATGGATTTGTGACCGGGCAACCCGTGAGTGCAACAGGTCACCCACGATAGCAACGCGCAGCCCCTCCACCTGACCTTTCCGCTGACGAATAGTGTAAGCGTCCAGCAATGCCTGGGTCGGATGCGCATGACAACCATCGCCAGCATTAACCACGCTTACGTGCGGCGCGACATGGCGGGCAATAAGATCCGCCGCGCCGCTCTGGGCGTGACGCACTACGAACATATCAGCCTGCATCGCCTGCAGCGTTTCAACAGTGTCGACCAGGCTTTCACCCTTACTGGTCGCTGAGGTAGCAACGTTGACGACATTCACGTCTGCGGACAGTCGATTGGCAGCGATTTCAAAGGTGGTACGAGTGCGGGTCGAGGGCTCAAAAAACAGCAGCACAATGGTCTTACCACGCAGCACCGGCAGTTTTTTCACCGCGCTGGTTTCGGTCAGCGAATCGGCCAGCGCAAAAATGCGTTCGCAGGTTTCCCGCCGCAATCCCTCCGTGGTGAGCAGGTGATGAAGCTCACCGT
>QNFC01000135.1 GCA_003645395.1 Gammaproteobacteria bacterium | reverse complement strand
TTGTTGGAGATTTTATGGTGGGTTCGAGAGACGTCCTGCTTGGTACAATACACGGCTGTGAGTTCTACATGGCCGCCGATCAGTTTGAGTTTTGGAAGAACACTCACTTAACGATTGATGTCACCGAAGGCCGCGGCGCTAGCTTTTCTTTAGAAATTCCATTGGGTTTACGTTTTATGACGATTTCTCGGTTGTTTGCCGATGAGGAGTTAGAAAATTTACGTCCTATTGTTTAAACATAAACGCCCATTAAGGAATAGGCGTTTAATATAAATCAAATTTCGGTATTTTCAGCCACATCAAGGGCATCATCTAGCTCGACACCAAGATATCGAACTGTGCTATCTAAATTGCTGTGCCCTAACAGTAATTGTATAGCTCGTATGTTCTTGGTTTTCTGGTAGATCATGGACACCTTAGTCCGTCGTATTGAATGCGTAGCATACTCATATGGATCTAAGCCTATTTCCACGAGCCAGGATTTTAGTAGTCGAGCATATTGTCTAGTCGTTATATGGTCAGACTTATGAAATCTGCTTTTAAACAAATAGTCAGTGTATGACAAGTTTTGACTCTTTATTAATTCCGAAAGTGAATTACGTGTCTGTTTGGTAATTTCAAACTGAACAGGTTTCTTAGTCTTCATTTGCATGACTGTACTGCGTTTTGCTATGCGTGTTCCATGTGCGACATCACTCACTTTGAGTTTAACTAGGTCGCAGCTACGTAATTTACTATCGAGGGCAAGATTAAACAGAGCAAGGTCACGTGTCTTATTGGCAATCTGTAATCGAATGCGGATAGCCCAGACTTCATTGAGTTTTAGCGGTGGTTTCTGTCCAGTGAGTTTGCCTTTGTTCCAGGTAGTGCGGTGTGGCTTGTCGTGCGTTAGATATAACATGGCGGTTCTCCATTTTGATGATGGGAACCTATTAAGAATAATGAAATATCAATGAATTAATAGGGTAATTGTGAAGGTCTGCTTTTGCAGATATTTATACGACCTAAAAAATGACGCCAAGGTCGGCTGATTGATACCAGAAGATCGTACAAGAATTATAAGGGTATCTTGTTGGCTGTTTATCCCTATCGTCACAATTTGTGAATGAATGACTGCTTTGGTGGTTTTCTGAAATTCGCGTCAGGGTTTACGCCATCCTTTAGTGGCTTCACCTAAGCAGTTTCTAACAGGGGTTTGTTCAACATCAACCTGCATACCAGTCTTATTTTTAAGGCGCTTAAATTCGTAGTCACCAAAGCATAAAGCCAGGTCATCACCAGACATCCGTAGTCGGCACGGTGTAAATCATATAAGAAAGATAGGGGGATTGTTGCAGGGGTTTTCTGATGATGTTGTCAGGTATTATTGTAATTATTAACCAATTGTTTAATTAATTTTTATGGAATATTTCCGTCCCAATAGTGTAAATACCAGTCAATGAAAACAGTCACTTAAGCCATTGCAACTTAGTGATTTATGGGACAGTAGTGATTGGTTAACTATTTGTAATATAAAGAAAAACAACTGTTAGGGCGTTTATCTACGAACCGAGCGGTCAGGAGTTCGAATCTCTTCAGGCGCGCCATATTAGTAAATAAAACAAACAGTTATTGACTTGGTCAGTAGCTGTTTTTTTATGCCTATCCTAAAGTGTGCCGGATAATGTGCCGTAGGAACCGAGTGGTCGCATGATGCAGCGATTATAGTATTATTTCCTATAAATCATTGCTTAGAATGACTGTTTTGAGTCATGGTTTTCATTCGTATATCATCAGAGTGATGATGGTCTATAATATTCATATATATACCATAATAAACTACAAAAATGAGATAATTTAACTTTTTTACTATAATTATGGTACTATTTTTGTATGAAAGTATTAACGGAAGTAGGTCGCAATCTTCGCTTGTCGAGGAAAAAACATTTCCCACATGATGATATGGCGTCATTTGCTTTGCGGTTAGGTGTAAGCCGTGCCACATTACAAAAAATGGAAAAAGGTGATTTGTCAGTTAGTCTAAAATATTTTTATCAAGCTGCTGAACTACTCAACGCCGAACAAGGTTTCACTAAACTGTTTGAAATAGAAAAGAGTTTATTTGATGAATAAGGGTGTCAAGCAGCGTTATGACTTATACATAAATACGCCTGCTACGGGTTTGATGAAAGCGGCTCAAGTAGTTTTGTTGGAATCTTCGGGACATTTAGTGCAGATGGCATTTTTGTATACCGAGGAATATAGAGAGCATCAACATGCATTTGCTATTGATCCTGTTCAGTTACCCCTTACCGACAAAGAAATAAACCTAAAATGTGCCGGTGGCATGCCCGGCATATTGGATGATTATTTACCGGATGATTGGGGGCGTAAAGTTCTAGCTAAACTAGCTTATTACCGCGATCAACATGTAATTAATCAGCACAGTGCTATCGATACGTTAACGCAACTCAGTAATAGTAGAGTAGGAGCAATTCAGTGGGTGATAGCTGATGAAACACCAAACTATGAATTTGGTTGTGGTGCAGAACATTTGCTAGCAGCAGAAGCTGCAGCGCAATCAGTCGATGCACCAGAATCATATTCAGATAATGTCGACGAGATGAGTTTGTTGTATTTAGCTAACGCGGGATCAGGTGTAGGTGGTGCCAGACCGAAAGCGTTGTTGCATGATGGTAATAAGACATATTTAGCTAAATTTAATCGTATTTCTACTGATCCTTACAATAACGCAAAAGTCGAGTTAGCTTGTTTGCAGATGGCTAAAGAAGCAGGGTTAAATGTTCTTGGTGGGCATATACGCAGAGGCGTTAATGACCGTGATGTTTTATTGCTGGATCGTTTTGATGTTGTTATGGAAAATGACTTACCAATATCTCGTCGACACCTTATTACCATTAATGCGTTGTTGAAAGACTCAGAGACTCAGTGTGATAAAGGAGGGGTATTCCTTTATGATGATATTTCTAATTTAGTTAAAAAGTTTTCGATCGATATAGAAGCAGATTTAACGCAGTTGTTACGCGTAATGCTATTCAATCGAGCCATTAATAATCTGGATGACCATGAGCGAAATTTTAGCTTAATCAGTGAAGGTGATGGATACCGGTTATCGCCAGGTTATGACATGGTGCCATCATTGGTTACAGGTGCTTACCCAGTTGCTGGGTACAAATATAGTCAGTGGCCGCCTAAACCTAGTGAGGTATCAACACATGGGAAAATATTTGGATTGCCGAAGACAATAGTTAATCGAGTTGCTGATCAAGTTATAAGTGCAGTAGAACAATGGCCAGATTGGGCATTAAAAAACGATGTGTCTCAAAAAGATAGTAATAATGTAAAGCAAATGATTAGTTTGTAGCGTGAATTGTTATTAATGCACAACGTGCGCTCGTTATAAAATTTCACTAGTAAATTCTAAAGTACGCTTGTTCAGGGTCTATGTGTCAGGATGGACAGTTATCAACTTTGTTGGTGGCTGTTTTATTTTCGTGCTTAGGTGTGCCGGAAAGGTGCGGTTATAACCGTGTGCTTGATAAAAGATATTTGATAGCCCATAGCTTTATATCCTTTTTCTCTTTTGTTGAACATTCTTTCTAGCATTGGAATGGATGAATCAACATAGTCATAAATGGTAACCAGGTCTTTACCTTCAGATTCACGATGAATCCTGCCTGCGTATTGTGCTAACGAGCCTTTCCAGGCGATAGGTAGTGCTAAAAACAATGTATCGAGTTTTGGCAGGTCAAAACCTTCTCCGATATATTTTCCTGTTGCGACAATTACCTGGGCTTCATCAAGTTGTTCATTGGCTGCTTTGCGTTCTTTGGCACGCATTGCTCCTCTAAGGATCACTGTTTGTATGTTATTTTCGATGAGAATGTTGTTAATCTGTTCGGCATGTTCGCGACGCTCTGTTAATACTAACGGGTGTTTGCCTTCAGATATTTTTGTAATTACATCAGTTATAATTCTTTGGGTTCGTATTTTATTTTCTGTTAGCCAACGGTATACATCTGTAATACGCGGTCTTTGTTCGGCATTAAATAAATTTACAGCTGGAGCGCTATAAAGCTTGGTCACAATCACCTGTTGTTCAAATTTTTCAGCATGGTTCGATTTTACTTTGTGGCGGATTGGGCCAGCAAGCATAAAAATAATCTTCTGGTGTCCGTCTTGTCTGTCGGGTGTTGCGGTTAAACCCAGTACATATTTTGAATGCACTTCATTGAGTAGCATCTCGTAGCGTGGTGCGGGAATATGGTGACACTCATCAATAATGATTTGACCATATTGCTGAATTATCGGTTCGACAGAATTATCTTTTTTATTGATGAGACTTTGATAGGTAGCTATATCTATTTGTCCGGTTGGTTTTCTCTTACCACCACCGATAATGCCAATATCTGTGTCGTTCAAAAATGATTTTAGACGTTCCTGCCATTGTTCAAGTAATTGAAGGCTGTGAGTGAGTATTAAGGTATTTGTTTTTCGTTTAACGATAATTCCTATGGCAGCGACGGTTTTTCCGAAAGCAGTAGGTGCATGTAAAACACCAATGCTGTGTCTACACATAGCATTAACGGCTTTGGTCTGATCTTTTCTTAGTGTGCCGAGAAAATTTAAATTTTTGAGCTTGTTGCCTACTTGCCGTTTGTCGTTAATATCGATAGTAATGTTTTGTTCTTTAAGCAACTCTATAACATTATCAAAACACCCTCTAGGTAGAAACAAGTAACCTTGTTCTAGACGAGCACATGAGATATATCTTGGAATTCCATGTGTTGAAAATCGTAATGCTTGTGTTTTGAAAAATACGGGGTTGGAAAAGCTTGCTAAGCGTTTGAGACGTGCAATTAAAGTAGGCGGCAGTTCTGAAATTTTAATATAAAGGTAATTGGCTAATGTAATAGTAAGCTGTTCTGGACAGTTCTCAATTAGAATCTTTTTGTTTGCAAGCCCTTGCTCCCATGGAGGTAGGTTGTCTATTATCTTTGAATTTGTAGATGCAGTTGTGGAGGGTGTTAGAAGAGTGAGTAACTTATCCAATTGAGTTGAAGATATGCTTTTTACCTGTGACAGAAATTTCCATTGATCATGGTAAGGTTTCAGATTTATATCAACAAACAGGCTGTTACCCCGTTGTCTTGCCTGATATTGAAGTGGCAACGCAATGAGGTTACCGAATCCACCATCTGGCATCAGATCCTGGTTTGGAAACAGACGGTCGTAAGAATCAAACGATAAATCAGGATGGATTTCCATTGCTTTATCAAGTAGTCCAAAACCTAAGAGTCTAGCGTTTTTGGCGAGCACTATTTCAGAAAAGAATAACCAGAGGTGTGCGCCGTTACCTGAGCGAGATATCTCAATAGCATGTGG
>QNFC01000134.1 GCA_003645395.1 Gammaproteobacteria bacterium | reverse complement strand
TATTTTTCAATATCAGGCTCTGTACCGTCTAACTGAGCACTCCACAAAACTTCGGCGAGGCATTCCAGCATTTGGTGCTCTGCTGAGTGGACGTCGCCCAGCCGTCGCGTGAGTTGCCGGTGAATTTTAACCACGCCCGGCGGCAGATCAACACCTAGCTGTTCACGTACCGCTATATGCATGGCCATGTGCAAAAATGGGTTGCTCTGACCATCGCTACCGTCGTATTCACGATGCCGAGCGACACCGCTATCAATATCCGCATGGTATTCCGGGTGCATGGCTACCACTTCGGCAATCATCACTCCCTGCTTGTCCTGCGGCTTACCGGCCTCGTGGTCGCGCCAGGCTTTGGCAAACATATCTCGCAGACTCGATCTGTCCTGACCCCAAAGCATCAGCCCGGCTCCAACTCGGTTTTCTGTTTGTATTCACATAAATCCTCAATCAGGCACGACCCACAGCGAGGTTTGCGTGCCAGGCAGGTATATCTGCCATGCAAAATCAGCCAATGGTGGGCGTCGCGTAGAAACTCTTTGGGAATATTCTTTAGCAGGCCTTTTTCAACGGCCAGAGGTGTCTTACCGGGGGCTATTCGCGTGCGATTTCCAAGCCGAAAAATATGCGTATCCACCGCCACCGTCGGTTCACCAAAGGCCGTGTTAAGTACCACATTGGCTGTTTTACGACCGACCCCGGCCAGCGCTTCCAGATCGGCGCGCTCACGCGGCACTTCGCCGTTGTGGTTTGCCAACAATGCTGCACAGGTCTTAATTACGTTGTCTGCTTTGGCATTAAACAGTCCAATCGTTTTGATGTACTCCTTAAGCCCATCCACCCCCAGGTCAAATATCGCCTGCGGCGTATTTGCTACCGGGAATAATTTGGCAGTTGCTTTATTAACACCGACGTCGGTCGCCTGGGCCGATAAAATCACCGCGATCAATAACTCGAAGGTCGAATCGTAATTAAGTTCCGTCGTCGGCTCGGGATTCGCTTCTCGCAGCCGTTCAAAGATTTCCAGACGTTTAGCCGCGTTCACGGTTATACAGCGCCCATGGTGGTGGCGGGCGTAATTACAGTTACCGCTGCGGCCTGCCGACGCGCTTCGCCACGTTGGTCAATCACGTTTTTCAGGGCAATCATAAAACCCAGCGCAATAAAGGCACCGGGTGGCAATATCGCCAGCAGAAAGCCGCTATAGCCATCCACCAGCGTGACTGTCCAGCCGGCGGCAACATCCCCGAACAACAGATCTGCCTGACGCAATAAGGTGCCGTAGCCGATAACTTCGCGAATCGCACCGAGCAGGGTCAACACAGCGGTAAAACCAAGCCCCATAAACAGGCCATCGACCAGGGCAGGGAGTGGTGAATTACGGAAAGCAAATGCCTCAGCGCGGGCAATGATCGCGCAATTGGTAACGATTAGAGGAATAAAAATACCGAGAATTAAATAGAGCTGATAGAACCAGGCGCTGATTACCAGCTCAATACTGGTCACGGCTGCAGCAATAATCATCACAAAAACTGGAATTCGCACCTCGTCAGGCAGCTGGTTACGCACCAGCGATACTGCAAGGTTAGATATTATCAGCGTCAAAGTCGTTGCCAGCCCTAAACCCAGTCCATTGACCACCGTGCCACTCACCGCCAACAGCGGGCAGAGCCCCAGCAGCTGCACCAACGCCGGGTTGTTGTGCCAGAGTCCGTCGACTATCAACTTACGTATTTGCATAACTACTCAGGGAGTATTCTCAGTTTCAAAAAGCTCAGCGTGATGGTCGCGCACATACTCAAGAGCTCGCATAACCCCACCAACGACTGCACGCGGGGTAATGGTCGCGGCGGTAATTTGGTCAAATCCGCCACCGTCTTTGCGAACCATCCATTTAGCCAACGGCGGATCATCAAGGCTACGACCATCAAAGCCCAATATCCAGTCACTTTTACGCCGTTCAATGGCGTCACCCAGGCCAGGCGTTTCGCGATGTTCGAGTACGCGCACCCCAAGTACCTGGCCGTTTTTTTGCACCGCCACCAACAAACGGATTGCGCCATTATAGCCATCCGCCACCACTGCAGTGATCAGCACGGCGGTGACCGCACCGTTTAATCGTGCGCGATACAGGCTCTGTTTACCCACCCCCAGGCCCGACGCCTGCAACGATGACGCGCCCTGCTCCAGCGGAGTATCGTACAACTCTGCTGGCACCAGCTCAGCAAGTTGTCCGCGCAGGGCCTCGGCGCGGTTTATCTCTACTCTCGGTCGCGCCCAATGATTAATGCTCGCGAGTAATCCTGCGCCAACTAGCGCTGCAAGCCCAAGCAACAGGGCGTTTCGCCGTAGCTTGGAGATCAGCTCACTACTCACCGTATGCTCGCGGAATCGTGAAGTAATCAATTAGCGGCGCGGCAATATTCATCAACAACACGGCAAAGGCGACCCCATCGGGGTACCCGCCCCAGCCACGAATTAGATAAATCAGCAGGCCAATGCCTGCCGCGTAAATTATCTGGCCGCGTGGCGTAGTCGCCGCGCTGACCGGATCGGTGGCAATAAAAAATGCCGCCGCCATAGTGCCGCCACTAAATAGGTGAAACAGCCAGCCGGCGTGATCGGTTGGATTAAGCCAGCCACAGATGCCGGCGAACAACCCAAGCGATAGCAATAGTGCTAGCGGTATACGCCAGTGAATGGTGCGTGTCGCCAGCAGCAATAGCCCGCCCGCCGTCCAGGCTAACGCCAGAATCGTCGTCACCCCGTTTGGAAATATCCCGAGCAGGGGGCTCGCGGCCATCGCCTCGGCAGCTGGCTTGCCTTGCAGGCGCCCGGTTCGTAATCTGTCCAGCGGTGTTGCCATGGTGGTGCTATCCACAACAACGCCAGCCTCGGCACCAATGTCATACATGTCAGGCACTGGCCAGAGGGTTAATTGCGCGGGAAAGGCAATCAACACCACCAGATAGCCCGCCATCGCAGGGTTGAAAAGGTTGTAGCCCAGCCCACCATAAAGATGCTTAGCAACGACTATCGCAAACAACACGCCGATCACCACCACCCAGGGGGGCGCACTCGGCGGCAAACAGAGCGCGAGCAACAGAGCGGTAACCAATGCGCTGCCGTCCAACAAAGCAACTCGAACCGGCAACTTTCGTAATACCAGAATGGTGGCCTCGGCGATTAATGCGGTAATTGCGGCTAACGCTAACTGCGACAGGATTGAAACGCCCCACAACCAGAAATAAGCTGCCACAACCGGCACCAGGGCTACCAATACGGTGAACATTACCCGGCTAACGGTGGCGCTACCGTGTAGATAGGGTGAACTATGGGGACCGGATGCCACGGCTAATCTCTGGCGCTTTCTGTTGGGGTAGTACTTTTGTCAGCCAAAACGGACTTTTCGCTCGTTTCAGAGGCACCGGCTTGCTGCAACTTTTTTGCCCGGGCCATCGCCGCCTTGACTTCAGCAGACATGGGTGGCTCGGCGTTATCTGTGCTGATCTTACGCTGACTACGTTTGCGCAACCGTCGCTCGGCCGCTTCCTGCTCGCGGCGTTCTAGCCGCTCGTCTCTTGCCTGCATCCGTTCGCGAGCACCATCTGCTTTAATTAACTGCGCCCATTGAGTACGAATTTCACTCTTGGCGACGCGATAGTAGTGCACCAATGGCAACTGACTCGGACAGACGTACGCACAGGCACCACACTCGATACAATCAAACAGGTTGTGCCGTTCAGCCTTGTCATGCTCACCCGATTTTGCGAACCAGTACAGCTGTTGTGGCAACAAGCCCGCCGGACAGACATCAACACAATCGCCGCAGCGAATACACGGCATTATCGGCCGACGCTTACCCAACACCGGCGCACGCTGCACCAGGATACAGTTACTGGTTTTGACAATCGGGGTTAATGGCGACGACAGCGCAAAGCCCATCATTGGGCCGCCCATTACCAGGTCATCGACCTCCGCGATCAGGCCACCACAGCTACTAAGTAAATCAGCCACTGCAGTACCAAAGAGTACTCGCCGGTTCTGCGGCTTCGCCACCGCGTCACCGGTCACCGTCACTATCCGCGACATCAGCGGTATTCCCTGAGTGACCGCATCATCAACCGCGCAAAGCGTGGCAACATTCAGGCATAGCACGCCAATATCACTGGGAAACCCGCCTTTAGGAACCTGTTTACCCAGCAGGTTTTCGATCAGCTGTTTTTCACTGCCAGAGGGGTAGCGAATGGGTAGTTTCACTAACTCTATAGCGCTAACTGCAATCTCTTTAACCGATTGGATGCTGGCGGCTAATCTGGACAGCGCCTGCGGACAATCATCTTCAACAGCGATATAAGCCTTATCTACTTGCAGTAGCGCAGCCAGTTTGGCCGTCGCCGCGACGACTTTATCTGACTGTTCGCGCATGAGCATGTCATCACAGCTGATCTCCGGCTCGCACTCCACGCCATTTATGATCAGCGTAGATAGCATTCCAGAGCCTGCGCCGCTAAGTTTCAAACAGGTAGGAAAACCGGCGCCGCCCATGCCGATAATGCCGGCAGCTTCTACCACAGCAAAAAGTTCTTCAAAGGACACCCCCGACCAACCTAGGGCAGTGTAATCCACCATTTCATCGCTGCCATCAGGCTCAAGCACCAGCGTTGGAACCGACTGCCCAGACACATGAGGCGCGGGGTGATCAACCACCTCCACCAATCGACCCGCTACAGGCGCGTGCCAAATCGCTGAGTTGCCGGGCGCGGAGTTTGTAAGCTGCTGACCACCAATCACCCTATCACCAATACTGGCCGTCAGGCTGTCGACTCCGCTTATGGGCAGGTAGAGCCGTTCAGGTATTGCCAATCGCTGGACCGGCATTGAGGTTGATACCTCTTTATTGCCCGGCAACCCCGTAAGTCCGCCTCTAAAACCGTGAAGCCTGATCAAGGGGTAACAACCTCTATTTGAGGTTCGTTTTGACTCTGACTCATATCACCTGCGGGCTGCGGCCACTGCCAGTCAGCGGCAGTTAGTTCGACCGGCACCATATAGATACAATCCACCGGGCAGGGCTCAACACACAGATCACAACCAGTACATTCGTCGGCAATCACGGTGTGCATTAGCTTATTCGCGCCCACAATTGCATCGACCGGACAGGCCTGAATACACTTTGTACAACCGATGCAGATAGCCTCGTCAATCCAGGCAACAGTCGGCCGCTCACTCTCCACACCATTTTCAGGGTTGAGCGATTTACTCTCCACACCGAGCAGATCGGCCAGGGCATCAATCGTCGCCTGACCACCGGGAGGACACTGATTAATGTCTGCCTCACCGGCAGCAATGGCCGTGGCGTAAGGCCGACAACCGGGAAAACTGCACTGACCGCACTGCGTTTG
>QNFC01000133.1 GCA_003645395.1 Gammaproteobacteria bacterium | reverse complement strand
GCTCAGATTCACGAAGAAATTGTTATTCAGGCGAGCCTGGAGGAGGTCTGGCGGGTGATGGGGGACTTTGGTGATATGTCGCCCTGGTTCCCGTCGGCGCAGGAGTGTTCGGTGACCGGTAGTGGTATTGGCGCTGTCCGGCGTCTGCAGATGCCGGATGGTGGCGTACTGTTCGAGGAGCAGATCGAACGGGTTGAAGAGGATCACTACACTTATAAAATCATTGATGGCGAGGTGCCATTTAGTGATTACAGTTCGTGCTTTGCCGTTGTTACCGAAGGCGATGCTACTCGAGTGGTCTGGACGGCGGATTTTATTCCTGCGAAGGGCGCAGAGCAGGGCGCAGTGGAATTTGTTTCCAGCGTTTACAAAGGCGGCCTGGTAGGTGGGAAAGCATTGCTGGAATCGGACGACTAATTGCCCGAAATTGTTTATCCGTGCACTCGATTAACGATGCCCACATAAACAGCCAGCAAAAACACCATAGTTACCGCATAAACCGACGGCACAATGGCCACGACGGAATTGCCAAGCATGCTCGGGCTGGCGGCAATGGCGACCCCCAACATGGCATTTTGCGCACCGACTTCGATTGCGAGGGTGGTTACCCGGTTTCGGGGCAGACGAAAGCCTCGTCCCAAGAAGTAACCCATGGCGATGGTGAATATATTAAAAGTCACGGTGATGGCACCGGCCTCCATCAGGTTTTCGAACCATTTACCGCTTTCTGCGCCGAGCATGGCGATGATGATTACCGGTAAAAACCCCATGTTGCCACGCCGAACCCAAATTTCGGCCTGCCTGGCGAACCGCGGCCAGCGGTGCAGTACCAGCATGCCCAGGGCGACGGGTATCACCGTGATCATCATAATTCGAAGAGCGGTCTCGCCCACCGGTAACGACAGGGCAGTGCTACTGTCAGCGAAATGGCTAAGGGCCAGGTTGAGGCCGATGGGGATAGTAAAAACAGTAACCAGCCCGGACAGGGCGGTCATGCTCACCGACAGGGCGACGTCGCCACGGCCCAGATAGGTGAACAAATTAGACAAGGCGCCGCCGGGACAAAGGGTGAGCAGACAGAGGCCAACGGCAAACTCCGGTCGCATCGGCACACTACTGGCAACCAGGAATCCGCACACAGGTAGTAATAGCAACTGCCCGGTCAATCCCACCGCCGCAGCTTTGGGGAACTGGGCGATGCGAAAAAAATCAGCCAGTGTCAGCCCCAGACCCATGCCGAACATCAGCAGGGCGAGAAACCAGGGGATGATTGCGCTGATCATGGCCGGAAACAGTTTATCGGACTGACACCGACATCGCTTAAGGCGCCACCGGTGTTAGCCGTCAGTTAGCTGGCTGATTGTTGCAGGTTGCTTCTTACCTCGTCGACCTGGGCCAGCAGTTCCTGAGGAAGCTGATCGCCATAGCTCTGCAAGTATTCTTCAATGTCGTCAATTTCACTTAACCAGGCATCAGTATCAATCGCACTCAGGCGAGACATGGTTGCGTCGTCAATATCAAGGCCGCTGATATTGACACTGCCAGAAGTAGGCACGTAACCAATGGGCGTTTCCTGTGCCGGGGCGTTGCCACGGCAGCGCTCAAGTACCCAGTCGAGTACACGCATGTTGTCGCCGAATCCGGGCCACATGAAGTTGCCATCTTCATCCTGACGAAACCAGTTAACGTGGAATATTTTTGGCATGTTTGGGACTCTCTCACCCATTGTTAGCCAATGGCCCCAGTAGTCGCCAAAGTTGTAGCCACAGAAGGGTTTCATTGCCATCGGATCGCGACGGACCACGCCGACTGCGCCGCTCTGCGCAGCGGTGGTTTCAGAGGCCACCGAGGCACCCACGAGCACGCCGTGGTTCCAGCTTTTACTTTCAAATACCAGCGGTAACAGATTGGGCCGTCGGCCGCCAAAAATAATTGCAGAAATCGGTACGCCACCGGGAGCATCAGCCTCGCTCGAATAGCTGGCACACTGTTTGGCGGAAACCGTGAACCGTGAATTAGCCTGCGCTGCCTTGCCGTTGGCCGGGTCGTAGGGGTTGCCCTGCCAGTCGGTGACTGGGGTCTCGTCGGAGAGTCCTTCCCACCAGGGGCGGTTGTCGGCGGTGAGTGCAACATTGGTAAAGATACAGTCGCGGTCGAGCATATGGGTGGCGTTGGGGTTGGTTTCAACGCCGGTACCAGGGGCGACACCAAAAAATCCGGCCTCAGGGTTGATCGCCCAGAGTCGGCCGTCATCTCCCGGGTGAAGCCAGGCGATGTCGTCGCCAACGGTCCAGACCTTATAGCCTTCGTATTCGGTCGGCGGAATCAGCATCGCCATGTTGGTTTTGCCACAGGCTGATGGGAAGGCTGCTGCGACGTAATGAATCTCGCCCTGGGGGTTTTCGATGCCGACAATGAGCATGTGTTCGGCCATCCAGCCTTCGGTCTGGGCCTGGTAGCTGGCAATACGTAGAGCGTGGCACTTTTTGCCCAGCAGGGCGTTGCCGCCATATCCAGAGCCAATGCTTTTGATCATCAGCTCTTCGGGGAAATGCATGATAAAGCGGCGGTCGGGACTTAAATCGCCGATGGAATGCAGACCTTTTACAAAGGGGCCGCCTTTTTCTATCCGCTGCAATGCGGCACTACCCATGCGGGTCATGATGCGCATGCTGGCAGCCACGTAGGGGCTATCGGTGATCTCAACTCCGCACCGGGAGAAGGGAGATTCCAGCGGACCCATGCAGTAGGGCACCACGTAAAGGGTGCGGCCTTTCATGGCACCGGCGAACAGGTCGTCCACTTTAGCGTGGCCGTCGGCCGGCGACATCCATTGGTTGTTTGGCCCACTGACCTCGGGGTCGGTGGTGCAGACATAGGTCAGGTGTTCGGTACGGGCAACATCCGAGGGGTCGGAACGGTGCAGAAAACTATTTGGGTGAGTAGTCGGGTTGAGTGGCAACAGGGTGCCGTCAGCGACCATTTCTGCGGTTAACTGGTCATACTCCTGTTGCGATCCGTCACACCAGTGAATTTGATCTGGCACGGTGAGGGCGGCGACCTCGGCGACCCAGTCGGCGAGTTCTTTGTTGCTGGTGTGATCAGTCATGTACGTAAAGTTCCGTTGGTAGAGATGACGGGTAATCAGGTTTGACGACGGTGATCAGAGCCGATCTCACTGACTCAATAGAGATTGGCTGGGGAAAGAGAATTCCCGTCTGATCACGAGCTCGATGCCGCCTATTCTATGAGGGATTGCCCCTACAAATCTACGCCATAAACAAATGACGGACGGACAAACGCCGGGCCAGCCGGCTCCACGAAGAGAAAGCACCGGGTTCGACTTTGATAGAACCCTGGGTCAGTTAAAGCGCTTTTGGCGACCGTCCGATAAAGACCCGTCAGGAATTTCCCTAAAAGAAATAGCTGACGTTTGAAGACATCAGTACCGACTGGTTCAGCTTGACCTCTCGGCTGACCAGTTGGAAGCCACTGTCAGTACGGCGAATCAGGTCATTGCGGCGGCCAGAGATTATTGTCGGATCTTTTTTGTTAAACCGAGTACGGTGCACGGTGATACAGCTATTGCATCGGTATTCATTGTCGCCAGCCTGGCTCACGCGGACATTGGTGACGACGTGATTGAGCAGTGAGCGGACATTTTCGGCCGTGGTGGTCTGCGGGCTGCTGAGCAGCTGTAGGCGGATTCGCATGCTGTGGATATCGTCATCAAAATAGCCGTTGCCGATACCAATTTCTCGAGCACCGGTTGGGTCCATGAATTGCGGCACTGGAATAACGTAGTGTAGGTCATCCGCCAGCATTTTCCCCCAGGCGGGATAGTCCTGGTCACTAAGTAGCTCGGCTTCATGGTAAAGGAAGTCGGTGAGTTCACGGTATTCGGTCTCGCTTACGGGTTTGGTCATGGCTCAATCATCCTTGTGTGGGTCAGTCATTAAATGGAATTAGCGGTGAAGGTTTAGGCCTTCATGTATTTTTGCCATTCCAGCAAAATGTCAAACTCGGTAACTTCGCCGTAGTTGGATGGATAGACCTTGCCTGGGCCAGGAAATCCCGGAATGGTTCTGTCCCGATAAGCCAGTGCCATCTGGAAGTTCACGTCTCCCTGGCGGGCAATGTTGCCTTCTATTCCCTTGGCTATTCCCACCCATGCTTCGGCATCATCCTGGTCAAAGGTGCCTCCAGCGGTGAAAGTTCTTACCCCGGCGAGCATCGATGCTTGTTTCCATTCATCAGAAGCTTCCTTTTCAACCAGGAACCAGTTCCAGATTTCGGTCTGGGTCGCAGATACCGGTTGCCAGACACGAATGGCGAGGAAATTGACTGGCATTTTGTCCATCTCAAACGTACTCGCCCCCTGCACCGAAGAAAAATTCGGGAACATGGTGGTTACGCCGGCGATCAAATGACGGTTGAGTTCGTTTTGTTGTGGATTAAGGTGCTTTTCGTAAACTTCCATCAGGTCGGGGTTGAAGCCGAAATAGGGTGGGATCTGGTCTTTGAGTGAGTCCGGTACCTGGGTGACGATGCCGTTGTGGCCATTGCCCATGCTTACGGCTGGACTTTCTACCAGAGCATCGCGAAAGACGGTGGGTGGCACCTGGAAGGTTGCCGCAGTAATAGGCCCGTGGACTTTCACAGCATGGGGGCCGTCGGCACCAAAATTCATCGCACCGAGTTTCCAGTTCGTGTTTACTACCCAGCGATGCGGGGCGCCGAGCACCTCCATGCCTTCCGGAGTGCGGTTGTGAAACAGATCGAGGTACCAGCGAGCATCGCCGAGGTAGTCGGCCAGATCTGGTGCGCCATCGTCCCAGGTGGCAAAGATCAAGCCTGCGTAGGTATCGACCCGGGCCGCCGTTTTTAGATCCAGGTTTTTGAAATCGACCTTGCCCGCATAAAGGTCCATGTCATCGGCGGTGGCCTTGAGCGATCCATCCAGGCCAAACACCCAGCCGTGGTAAGCGCAGACAAAGCCTTTGGTTGAACCGACATCGGAGGTGCACAGCAGCGTGCCGCGGTGGCTACATGAATTGAGCAGCACATGGATTTTGCCGTGTGCGCCACGACTGAGAATCACCGGGTCGGTGGCCATTTGCCGGGTTACGTAATCGCCCTCATCGGGAATTTCGGTTTCGTGGCCAATGTAGAGCCAGGCTTTGGTAAAAAGTTTTTCCTGTTCGAGTTCAAAAATCGATTGATCAGTAAAAATCAACCGACTGGCAGTGGCGTTTTCCTCGTCGACCAGGCGCTCAAAATCGGCGGGGCCTAAATTTTCTTTTACTAGCATGGGGTAACTCCGGCTGAATCAATAAACATCAGGCACTCATGTATTTTTGCCATTCAAGCAATACATCAAATTCGGTAACTTCGCCGTAGATAGAGGGGT
>QNFC01000132.1 GCA_003645395.1 Gammaproteobacteria bacterium | reverse complement strand
CCGGGTCAAAGATCATTCCTTTACCATTTTCTTTAGCATAGATAGCTAGTACTGCTGTGGTAGGTGTAATGATATGCATTGCTTTGCCAGAGAAACGAGCATTAAATTGAATTTCTTCATTGCCTAGCGTTAGTCCTTGAATAGCCTCGGGTCGAAGATTAAGTACAATCTTACCATCTTCAATATATTCTTGAGGTAGGATAGCGTCAGTATTTTCTGCATCCACCAAAAGATGAGGGGTTAACTGGTTATCCAGTATCCATTCATATATAGAACGAATTAGGTAGGGTTTCAATGAAGTCATTTGCTTTGTGGCATCATTGCTTTTTCTTCTTTGCTTAGACTTAATTGAAAAGCTTCTCTAGCAAATAAGCGATTAGCATAAGTTGTTATTGCCGGCCCTAATGTATTGAAATCAATACCAAGGCTAGGCAAGCGCCATAAAAGTGGGGCTAAGGCGCAATCAATTAATGAATACTCTTCGCTCATAAAGTAAGGTTGAGATTCAAAAATAGGTCTTGCCGCTATTAAGCTCTCTCTCAGCATTTTTTTTGCTCGAGCAGATTTTTTTTCGCCGGAAGTCAAAATTTCATCTAGTAATTGAAACCAGTCCTGATCAATGCGTTTAATGATCATTCGTGTGTTTGCGCGAGATACGGGATCCATCTGGTGTAATGGCGGATGTGGAAATCGTTCGTCCATATACTCCATGATGATGCGGGCATCATATAATACAAGCTCTCTCTCGATTAATGTCGGTGAGGACCCTGTTGGATTGAGTTCCAATACATCTTCAGGTGGTTCAGATGGATTAAAATATTCAATGTCTGCTGTAACGCCTTTCTCAAACATTACCAGGCGAGCACAATGACTTAGTGCGCATGTTGGTGATGTATAAAGCGTCATTATTGATTTTCGTGTAGTGATATTTGTCACGAACCACAACCTCTACGATCAGATCTAAAAGATCAGTATTATATCATAGCTGTATTTTTTATTGCTTTGGAAATGTTTCTATTTGAGAAAATATGACAGGAGGATTACCCGCATCCTTGCGGGTATTGATTGTTACTAATTGTTACTAATGAATATCTTTCCAATATTCTTTTTTAAGAAGATAAGCAATTACAGTAAATATTAGCAGAAAAAACAGTACATATTTGCCTAAACGCTGCCTTTCCAGTTGCACAGGTTCTCCAACATAAACAAGAAAATTGACTAGTTCGGTAACCATTTGGTCAAATTCTTTACGAGAAAGAGTGCCTTTACCATCCGTTTTTAAATGGGTAATAACATCTTCGCCGCGAACCGTTACAATTTTAGCGGTTTGAATACCCTGTAGTTGCCATAGGACATTGGGCATTCCTACGTCTTTAAAGACAGTATTATTGCTTCCTAAAGGTTTGCTTGGGTCAGAGTAAAAGCCTTTTAGGTAGGTATATAACCAATCACCTCCGCGAACTCGGGCTATCAAAGATAAGTCAGGTGGGTTAACACCAAACCATTTCTTTGAGTCATGCTCGTTCATTGCTGTGAGCATGGGGTCATAAATGTTAGCACCTTCTGGCGCAATTTCAGCTAGAACAATATCTTCATCAATTTCTAAATCCATAGCAATACGTTTGTATCGCATGTATTTAGCTGAATGGCAGCCAAGGCAGTAGTTAACATAGTGTTTTGCACCTTTTTGAATTGAAGCAAAATCTTCTAGATCGATGTCAACACTTTGTAGGGCGACACCACCACTAGCAAAACTACTGAGTGGCAGTAAAAGTAACAATGTTTGTATGATCTTTTTCATAATTAATCCAAGCTGTCCTTTAGTTTTTTGGCTAACCGGGTCGTGACATGGCGAATGCCTTCTTTATTTGGTGTGACAGGAAATGCAGTTGTTCCCCAGCTGGTCTTTAAGGGTTCATGTGTTGTCATTTCTTCAATAGCATCCACTATAGCGTGATATTGGTCTTCGGCATCAGGCTCATCCGTTACTCTTTTGGGAACAGGCTTGGTTTTTTCCCAGCGAGTATAGATAGGCATTAATAAGAAAAATGCAAAATAGATTACTGTAAAAACACGAGCCATCATTGTATAAGTTGGTGTTGCAGGTTGTGTACCTAAGTAACCTAAAGCAAGAAAACTAATAACGAATGCTAATAAAGCTTTTTTGTAGATGCCACCTCTATAGCGGATAGACTTAACTTCGCAACGATCTAGCCATGGAAGTAGAAATAGCACGACAATGGATCCACCCATTGCAATAACACCGGCAAATTTATCCGGTACAGCTCTCAATATGGCGTAGAAAGGCGTGAAATACCATGATGGTTCAATATGTTCTGGTGTTTTTAATGGATCAGCCGGTATGAAATTGGCATTTTCCAGAAAATAGCCACCCATTTCAGGCATGTAAAAAATAACCGTTGCAAAAAATATTAAAAATACGCCTACACCAACAATGTCTTTCACTGTGTAATAGGGGTGGAAAGGAATGCCGTCTACTGGTTTTCCCCAAGGATCTTTTGAGTCTTTTATCTCAACGCCGTCAGGGTTATTTGAACCTACCTCATGTAAGGCTACAATGTGCAGAAAAACTAAGATAATCAATGCTAATGGCACTGCAATAACATGAAAAGCAAAGAATCTGTTTAGTGTGGCATCTGAAATAACGTAGTCACCACGAATCCACAGTGACAGCTCATCTCCAATGACAGGGATAGCACTAAATAACGAGATAATTACCTGGGCACCCCAGTAAGACATTTGCCCCCAAGGAAGCAGGTAGCCCATAAATGCTTCAGCCATTAAGCAAACAAACAGTAACATGCCAAAAATCCAGACTAATTCTCTAGGCTTTTTGTATGAACCGTACATCATACCTCTGAACATATGCAGGTAAATTAAGATAAAAAAGGCTGATGCTCCGGTTGAATGCATATAGCGAACTAACCAGCCCCAGTTGACATCACGCATGATGTATTCAACTGAATCAAATGCTAATTTGGCATCTGGTTTGTAGTTCATTGTTAATAAAATACCGGTTACAAATTGGTTTACAAGCATTAATAATGCAAGGGAGCCAAAGAAATACCAAAAGTTGAAGTTTTTAGGTGCGTAGTATTGAGCCATATGCTCATTCCACAGCTTGGACATGGGGAATCTTTCAAGAGCCCAGTCTGTACATGCAGTTATTTTCTGTTTCATGCTGTTGCTCCTTCAGTGTCTTCACCAACAATGATAAGTGTATCTGTAATGTAGCGATAAGGAGGGACTGTCAAATTCGTCGGTGCGGGTACTGATTTATAAACGCGACCGGCTAAGTCAAACCCAGATCCGTGACAAGGGCAGAAAAATCCACCTTTCCAATCTTTGCCTAAGTCAGCAGGTGCTGTCTCGGGTCTAAATGTTGGGGAGCAACCTAAGTGGGTACACAAGCCAACAGCTACAAAGATTTCTGGTTTAATGGCGCGTAATGAATCGGTAATGTATTCGGGCTGATCTGATTCGAGAGACGTCGGGTCAGCAAGTTTAGCTGTGTCATTTTTTAAAATATCAAGAACCTCAGGGGTTCTTGATAAAACCCATACAGGTTTTCCTCTCCACGCAACGCGGATTAATTGCCCCTGTTCTATTTTGCTTATATCAACTTCTACTGGTGCTCCAGCAGCCATTGCTTTTGCGCTGGGTTGCATTTGTGAGAGAAAGGGAACTGCCAAATATCCTGTGCCAACTGCTCCAACAACGGTAAGGGCTGCTGTTAGAAATTGGCGTTTGGACTTGTCGACGCCTTCATGAATCATATATAACACTCCTAGTTAGACGGAGATGTATATTGGGAATATTTATTTCTCCAACTACATCAATTTATTATATTTATGTGACCAATATACCATCACCATTGAGCTTTGTTGAGCTGTAATTGCTATTTTATCGATGTTTTTGTCTTTAACAAAAATAATCTCTGGGATGAATAGGGGAGGTGTTTGTCTGTATGTTGTTGAAATAAAAGCTTATCTGTTGGTTGGTTTGTGAGACTTGCTGATTACCCATGGGCTTCTGCCATGTTATATGAAAAAAGAATAAATCCAATGGCCATGCGTCATTTTCGAGGTTTTTTTATCGGGGATCCATTCATAGCACCACGATTCCAGCTATGAGAATGCCGGAATAATGGGGTTGTGAAGTTGGTTTTTAAAATGAGGGAGACTCAGTGGCAAGAAGGTAAATTTTTGTGTAGATGACTGTAGGTTATTCAATTAATTTGATGATTTTTGATAGAGCATCAATAAATTTTTTGTTTTCTTCTGGTTTACCAATGGTCACACGTAAGCAATCAGTCAAACTACTACCTTGTGGCGATAGGTTCTTAATTAAAATACCTTGTTTTTTTAAGGCTTCAAAAATCGGGGTGGCTTGGCCTGTTTTTGTTTTAAATAGTATAAAATTTGCTGAACTGGGATAAACGGTTAATTCTGTAAACTTACTCAGTTGAAGCATTAAAATGCTTCTATCTGTACATATTTGATGTGTTTGTTGGTCAAACAGGTTCTGGTTTTTTAGTGCAAATTCGGCGGTTTGTTGTGTTAGGCAATTAATATTATAAGGTAAACGGATTTTATTAAGTTGTTCAATAATACCTTTATTACCAGCAATATAACCTAAGCGTAAACCTGCAAGCCCTAGTTTGGAAACAGTACGCATTACCAGTAAATTTGAGTGTTCAGGCAATTTTTCCATAAAGCTGGCATTTGCAAATGGCGCATAGGCTTCGTCAATAATAACTAGTCCAGATGCAGCATTAATAATAGCTTCTATATCGTCTGGTTTAAATAAATTAGCCGTTGGGTTGTTTGGGTATGCAAGAAATATAATGGCGGGATTGTTTTTTTCAATAGCATCTAGTGTGGCCGGTAAATCAAGCTCAAAGCTGTCAGCTAATAAGGGCGTGCTTTGATAGTTTAGACCAAGACTAAGAGCAACTTGTTTGTACATAACAAAGCTAGGGTGTGGTGCTAAAACATGTGCCTCTGTTGGTAAAGCCATCAATAGGAGTTGGATAATTTCGTCAGAACCATTACCTAGTAAAATTTCACTTTGACGGGGGATTTTATTCGTTTTTCTGATTGTTTTGGCAAGATCTTTCGCTTCCGGGTCCGGGTAGCGATTTATTGGGCAATCTTTTATAAAGTTTAGCCATTGTTCTTTAACGTTATCAGGCCAGGAGTAGGGATTCTCCATGGCATCTAATTTAATAAAGCCTTTTGATTCAGCGACTTTATAGGCAGAAAGGGCTAAAACCTCTTTACGGAAAACGGTGTTGATTAAGTCTTGTGTCATGTTGAGAGTAGGCGAAAGGCGAAAGGCGAAAGGCGAAAGGCGAAAGGCGAAAGGCGAAAGGCGAAGAAGAGACGCGCGTTTTTCTTTGCT
>QNFC01000131.1 GCA_003645395.1 Gammaproteobacteria bacterium | reverse complement strand
GCCCGGTTTTGATCGCCAATCCAGCGGGCCGTCCAGTGCCGGGCAGGCACTAGCCAGACCTCTGTCATCGCGGAATCGCTGCTTAATTTCTGCGATTCAAAAGTGTGGCTCTGCCACCAGTCCAGCTCGGTAACTCCACTGATGCCGGCCCGCCGCAGGTATTTTCCCTGGCCCAGTGGTAGTAAAAATTGCGGTTTATGAACATTGAATAGCCGTTTCAAGGTGGCCATATTCATATGGTCATAGTGACCGTGACTAACCAGCACCAGATCAATCGGTGGCAGATCATCAAACCGAATCGCCGGCGGCCGAATTCGGCGGGTACCAATAAACAAAGTCGGTCCTGCCCGGTCTGCCCAGATCGGGTCAGTCAAAATATTCAAACCGGAGGTTTGAATCAGCACCGTGGCATGTCCCACCAGAGTCACTTTCAATTCATTACCAACCACCCGCTGAGCAGGTATAGGACCGGGTGGATACTCCACATAATCCGCCCAGGGCCCTCGATCCCGGTTAAGCACCCATTTCATTAATAGCCCAAAACCGTGATCAATCGGTTGCGGGTTAAAGAAATGCTCACCATCAAAATGGTGGGATTTATCGACCACAGGACTGGGACGGACAATGCGCGCATGCAGCCAGACCAGGCCCGCAATTACCGCAAGGATGATTAATAGCCGGGCCATAGTTATGCTCTTACTTAGGTTAATCGCCGCGAGAGTTTAGGGTTCGTCGAGCCGGTCAGGACCGAATGGTACTAAGTTAAGGCCCTTTGGAGCACTGTCCGACTCTGGGAACCACAGAAGTCCTGAGCTTAATACTCCGTTCGTCCTTCGACAAGCTCAGGACGAACGGAGATTCAATACATTTCCGTCGGTGGTGGGCCCTTCGATCCAGTTCAGGAGCGCCCCGTCAAACCACCAAATCGCTGGTCACCTGGTGCCCTGTGTAGTTGCGCTAAACACCCTTAACCAAGTGCCATTCCAGTCAGGACTCCAAAATCAGGTCTGCGGCCTTTTCGCCGATCATGATGCTCGGCGCATTGGTATTGCCGCCAACCACTCTTGGCATTATCGAGCAATCGGCCACGCGCAGACCGTCAATGCCATTAACCCGCAGGCTGCCATCAACCACCGCATTAGCATCCGTGCCCATGCGACAGGTTCCCGCCGGATGAGCAGCAGTCCAGCAGTTGTGGCGCAGCCACTCCTCAATAGCAGCATCAGAGGTTAACTCGTCTCCGGGAGTCACTTCAGCGCCAAGCGCGCTCTTCAAAGGTTCCTGGTTGTATATCTCGCGGACCGCTTTCACCCCATCGCGCAACGTATGCAAATCCTGCGGGTCATCGAGTAGATTCCAGAAAATACGCGGCGGCGCCGAAGGATCAGCTGATCGCAACATCACCTTGCCCCGACTGCGAGGATGCAGGGTGGCCACGCGGCAACTTATCTGGTGCCCGAGGGCTTTTCTGATGCCTGGAAACCAGAGACGGGCCTCCGGACCGATGGGACTTGGAATCAGCTCCACATCCGGCCGAACACTGTCGGGCTGGAGACGAACAAACCCAAGTCCCCCAAACGGCATCGACGCGGCGCTGCCAGTGCCAAAAAACAGCCACTGTGAAACTGACTTAACCATTCGATCGAACCGCAGCGTGGGATCAAGGGATATCGGTTTGGTCACCTTAACCGTGACTACCGCATTGACATGCTCCTGTAGGTTTTTGCCAACTTCGGGGCTATCCGCTACCGACTCGATACCCAATTCTGCCAGTTCATCGGCCGGGCCAATACCTGACAACAGCAGCAACTGAGGGGAGTTGTAGGTGCCGCCGCTGAGGATCACCTCTCGATCGGCACGGGCCGTGTGATTAGTCCCTTTCTGGCCATATTCAACGCCGATAGCGCGGCCATTCTCCACCACGACCCGGCGCACGAGCGCATTAACCTCAACGGTCAAATTGGGCCGCGACATCACCGGGTGGATAAACGCCCGCGCCGTCGACGCGCGCCGTCCCTTACTGTCGATGGTGGTTTCGATTGGGGCAATGCCTTCAGGTTGAGCACCATTGTGATCAGAAGAGCGGGGAAAACCTGCTGCTTCGGCGGCCGTCGCAAACTGATCATAAAATTCAGCACTCGCGGGCACCGATGAAACCGCCATTTCACCGCCACCGCCATGAAATTCTGACTCCCCTCGCCAGTGCTTTTCCGAGCGCTTGAACAGCGGTAATAGATCGTCATACCCCCAACCATCCAGGCCCATATCCCGCCACTCGTCATAATCCAGCGGATGAGCACGAGCATAAATCATGGCGTTAATCGACGAAGAGCCTCCAAACACCTTGCCCCGGGGAATCGGCATCCGCCGGTTGTAACAGTGCGGTTCAGGCTCGGTCTCGAATGGCCAGTTATATTTAGGATTAAGCACCAGCGACATCATTGCCAGTGGCATGCGCATCGCCGGGTGGCTATCGCGACCACCTGCCTCTAACAACAGCACCCGGTTATTTGGGTCTGCACTAAGCCGGTTGGCCAGCACACAACCGGCGGAACCGGCGCCGACGATGATGTAGTCGAATGTTTCAGCCATCTCTATCTCCCCCTCTTTTCTCAACCCTGCCCGCAGTGCATGATTTTATTATTCAGTTGGTATCGGACTTCATAATTATCGGGTCACAATCTCAGACATCTTCTCAACATGCCAGGTAAACACTGTAAACCGGCTATTGTGCTTCCTTCTCAACAAAACCGTTTCACAAAAAAAGAGCCGCATAATTGCGGCCCCCAGCTGTTTTCTTTAACGACCGCTTCTAAGCCGCGTAGGAAATTTTCTCGCGCCGGTAAGCCTCACGCAGCGGCTCGGGGTTGACCCAACCATCCAGGGTTACCTGATCTGACAGGTAGCCTTTATCGACCATGAAACCCATGAAAGAGTTGGCCAGGCCGATGATGCGATCATCCAAAGTCGGCCAGAGGTTGCTATTAAAATCAGCCTCATAGGCATTGAGGATATCGTCGGTCTGCACCCCAAGTTCTGGCGCCATCACCTCAGCGGTGCCCTGTTTGTCATCGGCGGCAAATGCCGAGGCGCGAATCAGCACCTGCAGGTAGCGAATAACCCCTTCAGGGTTTTCAGCGATGGTGCTAGTGCTCACGGTAATCGGCCGCGGGTTCGCGTTGCATTTGAATTCAGTTTTCTCACTATTGATCAGATCGTAAATCATGTTGATGCGGTCACCGTAGACATGCTCGGTGTAGAGCGCTTCGGCATTTTTGGCGAACACGACGTCGACTTTGCCAGCTAACAAGGCTTCGATCTCGCCAGCATAGAGTGGCGGCACGGTGCGTTCATCGCCCTGACCATAATCGGCATTAACGGTGGCGAGTACGTCTTCGTCAATTTCGAAGTCGGTGAGCTCAACATCGGCTTCGGTCATGCCGTGTTCCTGCAGCGCACCCCAGAAGGCTTTATGGGCATTAACGTGCATGAAATCAATCTCCAGCTGCGGACGCACCGGCAGACCAATGCGCTTGCCCTTTAGGTCGGCAAAGCTGTTGATGCCAGAATCGGGACGGGTATAAAAGCGCAGGGTTTCAGCCACAAAGGTGAATCCAATCACCGTGGTCTCGGCGCCGTTCTGGCGCGCCCACAGCGGCGGAATAAAACCACCTTCACGGAAGGAGTCTGGCAAACCCCCGGTGAAATGGGTGTTAGCTTTGGAACGACCAAGCTCTTTTATATTGCGAACTTCGTAGTCGGAACCGTCAAATTCGGCGTCGAACATTCCGCGTTGATAGGCAATACCGGAAGCGGTAGCCACCGGGCAGCGGCTGTACCAGAGTGTGATTGGCATGGTTATTACTCCTTAATTAATTAGTTACGCTTGTATAAAGCTCAGGCGGCAACCTGGGATTCATCAATTGCGCCAGAGGAAATCAGCGTGTCGCGAATCAACAGTTTCATCTCGTCATCGGCATAGGCCGGTAGCGGTGGCCGTGATGGACCCATCGGGTATCCGAGCAACTCCATCCAGTATTTGATTGGCGCAACCGAATACTGGTTTTTGCGCACAATCGGCCAGACGATGGCGTTTTGCAACAATTCTCGCAACGGTTCCAGCTCCTGAAAAAGGGGCAGTGCTTCGTCCACCTTACCCTCGTTGGCTAGCTGCATTTGCTTCAGGAACAGGTCACGCTTGTTGCCGAACATTAGATACTCACAGGTTCCAAACAGGCACTGACCGCCGTGCACGGCTGCATCCCACAGGTAGAAACTCTCCATCGGCTCTGTCACCACCATACGGTCACCACAGGTTTTGCGCATGGCGATGGTATCGGCTGGATTGAGCAGGCCGTTTTTAATACCCACCACCTGCTGCAGATCCGCCAGGCGATTGACCAGGCCATGATTAAGCACGACACCGGCGGTGGGGGTGTTATAGAGCACTGTCGCCAGTGGACTCTGGTCACTAATATATTTATAGAACCCAAACAGGTCATCGTCGGAGCGCAGTTGCAGCACCGGGTTAATCACCTCAATCAGATCAAAACCCATCTCGGCCAGCCGGTGGGCCTTCTCCACCACCGTAAACGGTGACGGTTCGAGTATCACCGCCACCAACAGCATCCGCCCGCTATTGGCATCTGCGATAGTCTTGCTGTAATCCATCCACTCTGTCGGCGTCAGGTTCCAGCCCTCGGCGGTGTTGCCACCGGTCATCAAACCGTGCAGCCCTTCGGCTGCCCAGCGATCAACATTGCTGGCCAGGTTTTTGTGGTCCACGCTGAAATCGGTAGTAAACGGTGTCGGCACTGCGTTGGTGGAATCCACCATGTTTTCCCGCGCCCACTGTTTAGCTTCGCTCGGTGTGTATTTGGCCATTGCTCTCCCCTCCTGGAGGCCCAAAACAATACCGGTCATTTAAGCAGCTTAATGATGATCAGCCAATCAAAGTTGGCATTTATTATGCGGCGCTAATTCTGCGCTATCCTTGCTCGATAACCTGGTTAGGAGGAGATGACGATGGAACGCACTATTTATTACACTCGCTGCCCGGTGGCCACCGCCACCGGTATTGCGCTGGAAACCGGCCAGTTCGAAAAAGAGTTTGGCGACGGCCCGAACCAGTTCCATAACATCAAAGAGTTGGGCCGGGACAAAATGCTCCAGTCCCACTTCGATCATCACCTGGATAACTCAGTACGCGAGGGAGGGGCAATACCGCCAATATGGGCGCGCAGCCGGGGAGCCGATACGGCCCTGCTCGGGCTCACGTTTGTGCAGGATTCGCTAGCATTCCTGGTGCGGGCCGATTCTGATATCCATAATTTCAATGACCTGGCCGACAAACGCTGCTCCCTACCGCTACACCCAAAACTGCTCACCGATTTTATGCGCGCCAACACCGAGCGCGGTTTTCTCTGCGCCCTGGCCGAGCACGACATGGCACCGGAGG
>QNFC01000130.1 GCA_003645395.1 Gammaproteobacteria bacterium | reverse complement strand
TTGTTGTCTTTGATTTTTACCCGATCACCCCGCTGATGATCATCCTGCTGGCGCTGCTTAACGATATTCCGATTCTTGCCATTGCTTATGACAATACCCGGGTCCATCAACTGCCGGTGCGCTGGAATATGCGTGAACTGCTCACTGTCTCATCGGTACTGGGCGTTGCCGGGGTGGTCTCTTCATTTGTGCTGTTTTTTATTCTTCAGGAACGTGGGGTTGATGAAGAAGTGATACGCACTCTGTTGTTTTTAAAGTTGATTATTGCCGGACATAGCACTCTCTATATTACCCGGGCCGAGGGCTGGTTCTGGCAGCGGCCGTGGCCGGCACCGCTGCTTTTCTGGGCCACTTTTGGCACCGAAATACTCGGGACCCTGGTCGCGGTCTATGGCCTGATGATTACCCCGGTTGGCTGGGAATACGCCCTCGGTATCTGGGGCTATGCGCTGGTCTGGTTTTTGATCAACGACGCAATTAAGGTAGGGACCTACCGCTGGTTGCACAGCGAGGGGAATAATGGCGCAACCACGGCAAACCCCTCCTTGACTGCTGCAAGTTAAATGGGCTGCCTAACTGAATCGTTATCTCTGGCGTGGTGGCGGATGGGATCGTTACGGCCTTCATAGTACGTAGGCAATGTTTTTAAAAATATGGGCGGAGTGTTGAGTGGCCGGGTTTATTAAGGAGCCTCTGATTAAGTTGATTAGAATTAGGCTGAGAAAAAATGGTTCCTGATTTTCACGAAAAGAGGCGCAATAGTGGTTCTATTGCAACGATATTCGGGGAAAACAGGGGCTATTTTAGCCAGCATAAAATAATTAGACTTGATCAGAGGCTCCTTAAGGAGCCTTTGAGAAACCATGAGTGAAGAAGGTGGATGTCCTGAGACGCCAGATACAAATTTAGGGTTTTTCAGAGGTTTCTTGATTGAGTGCGATTCGGCTCCGGCCCTGTCGGTAATCTGGTTCCATGGTGGTAAGGCATAGCAAGGAGCAAAATAATGGTAAAAAAACGGGTATTGGTGGCGGTGGCTCTATTGGCGGTGGGGATCGCTGCGGTGCAGTTCTGGCCCCGGCAGCAACGCCCCGGCGAGGACACCACCGCAGTTATCTACGGCAACGTTGAAATCCGCGAAGCGCAACTGGCTTTTAACGCCAGCGAGCATATTAAGGAGATTCTGGTCGAGGAAGGCGACCGGGTCATCCAGGGTCAGGTGCTTGCACAATTGCATACCGAGTTGCTCGATGCCCAGCTGGCCGAGATGCAGGCAACCTTGCAGGCTCAGCAGCAGTTGGTAGCCAAGCTTAATGCCGGTAATCGGCCAGAAGAGATTCTTGAAGGGGAGGCCCAGCTCCGGGCCGCCCGGGCCCATGCCAAATCGGCCGCTGATAGTTATCAGCGCATGCGCACCTTGCTGGCAAAAAAGCTCGCCGCCGAAGAAGACGTGGAGAACATGAGTGCCCTGGCAGATGTGGCCAGCGCCCAGGCAGAGGCCGCTAAACAGGCCCTGATCTTGCTCCGGCTCGGTCCCCGCACGGAAGACATTGCCATTGCCCAGGCCCAGTTGCTGGCCCGCCAGGCGGCGTTAACGGCGGCCCAGCAGCGCCGCAATAATGCCACCCTTTATGCCCCCGCAGATGGAGTGATTCGTAACCGAATTCTTGAACCTGGCGACATGGCGTTTCCGTCCATGCCCGCGTTAACCCTTGCCTTTACCCAGCCGGTTTGGGTCCGGGCTTACCTGCCCGAAACCATGCTTGGTCGGGTAAAACTCGGTGCCAGGGCGGCTATTCATACCGACAGTTACCCCGACAAGCCCTACCAGGGCTGGGTTGGGTTTATTTCGCCAACGGCTGAATTTACCCCCAAGACAGTGCAAACCCCGGAGTTGCGTACCCGCCTGGTTTATTCCATGCGGGTGTTCGCCTGTAATCCCGAAGATGAGTTGCGCCTGGGTATGCCGGTCACCGTAAGCCTGGCCCTTGACCAGACCATCGCCGACGACAACACCAACCACTGTGGTGATTAGTGGTGACTCCCTCGGCGTTGGTGTTTGCTGATGTCACCAAGTCTTTTAAACGCAAAGACGGCAAAATAATCGCTCTGGATGGGGTAAGTTTTAGCATCCAAACCGGCTCGGTGACCGGCTTAATCGGCCCGGATGGTGCCGGCAAAAGCACGCTTATGCGCCTGGCGGCCACCCTGCTGCAGCCAGATAACGGCCAGGTTACAGTGATGAACCTGGCTGGCGATTCACAGGCCGTGGCGGTTAAATCGGCGATGGGCTATATGCCGCAACGCTTTGGTCTCTACGAAGATCTCAGCGTGGCGGAGAACCTGGCCCTCTACGCTGACCTGCAGGGCTTGCCGGTGGCCACACGCCCGGCCCGTTACGCAGAGCTAACGAAAATGACCGGCCTGGCACCCTTTATGAGCCGCCTCGCCGGTAAGCTCTCTGGCGGCATGAAACAAAAGCTTGGCCTGGCCTGCGCCCTGCTGCGTTCACCCCAGTTGCTGTTGCTGGACGAACCCACCGTCGGCGTCGATCCGGTGTCGCGCCGGGAGTTGTGGCAAATCGTCTATCAGCAGGTGGCGGCCGGCATGAGCGTGCTGCTGAGCACCGCTTATCTTGACGAAGCGGAGCGCTGCGATCAGGTGATTTTGCTGCACCAGGGCAAGGTGCTGGGGCAGGGGCCGCCGGAGGAGTTTAGCCAGGCCCTGCGAGGTAGAATTTACCGGGTAACCTCTGCGGGGTATTCCTCCCGACGGTTGCAAGCATTATTAAGCCATGCCCCGGGTGTAGTTGATGCCCTGGTGGACGGCGACGCCGCCCGCCTGGTGATGGCAACCACAACCCTACCTGATGCCCAGACCCTGCTGCCAGCCGATGCCCGAACGTCGGTATCGATTTTGCCCGTAGAGCCCCGCTTTGAAGATGCGTTTGTCGCCCGCCTCAAAGTTGCCCCGGCTGGTCGCCAGAGTCCGCTATCAATGGGGAAGGCGGCGAAGGTGCCAAAAAATAGCGCTGATGCGGTGATTGTGGTGCGGGACCTGGTGCGCCGATTTGGCGACTTTACCGCCGTGAACCGGGTCAGTTTTAGCGTTCAGCGGGGAGAGGTTTTCGGTCTGCTTGGTGCCAATGGGGCGGGTAAATCAACCACCTTCAGAATGCTTTGCGGCCTGCTGCCGGCCTCCAGTGGGCAGGTCTCCGTCGTCGGTCAGGACCTGCGCCGATCAGCGCCCGGCGCCCGGCGTCATATCGGCTATATGGCGCAGAAATTTTCGCTCTACGGTGACCTGTCGGTAATGCAGAATTTACGGTTTTTCTCCAGCGCTTACGGTCTGCGCGGTGCACACCAGGCGGCGCGGATAGAGTGGGCGATTGAAACCTTTGAGCTAGAAACCTACCTGAATGCGAATTCCGGTAGCTTGCCCCAGGGGTACAAGCAGCGGTTAGCCTTTGCTGCGGCGTTGATGCACGAGCCGGAAATTCTGTTTCTTGATGAGCCTACCTCTGGAGTGGATCCGCTGGCGCGACGGGAGTTTTGGGTGCAAACCAACGCCCTCGCCGAAGCCGGCGTCACGGTGCTGGTCACCACCCACTTTATGGATGAGGCCAATTACTGTGACCGACTGGTGATTATGGCCGCCGGTGAGGTGCTGGCAGAAGGCACCCCCGAGCAGTTGAAAGCCCGGGCGCGTACCAAAGCACAACCCGAACCGACCATGGAAGATGCCTTTATCCACCTGGTTGAGGGCCACCATGAGGCCGCAGCATGAGCAGCGCATCACGCATGCGGTTACGCGGCATAATCCGCAAGGAGAGCTTGCAGATACTGCGTGATCCATCGAGTATCGCCATTGCCTTCATTATGCCGGTGGTGCTGTTGTATCTGTTTGGCTATGGGGTTTCACTGGATGCCCGGAACATTCCCGTTGGTATTGTTATCGAACAGCCCGATACCGCCAGTGATGCCCTGGCCGGGGCCTTCGATCAATCACCCTTCTTTAAGCCACGCCGGTTCGATGCCATTCAGGCTGCCCGCCAGGCCCTGGATACCCGGGATATTCAGGGCATTATCTGGTTGCGCAGTAATTTCTCGTCCCGGCTGTTTTCCGGGCAAGAAGCGCCTATCAGCGTCATCGTTAATGGTGTTGACTCCAATCAGGCCAATATTACCCGGGGCTATATTGAGGGCGCCTGGCTGGCCTGGCTCGGTCATTTTGCGGCGGCCCAGGGTCGCCCGCTACCCCTGCCGGTAGTGCTGGAGCAGCGGGTCTGGTTCAACGCCGAATTATCCAGTCAGCTATTTCTGGTGCCGGGGCTGATCGCCATCGTCATGACCCTGATCGGCTCCCTGCTCACGGCAATGGTGGTGGCCCGGGAGTGGGAGCGCGGCACCATGGAGGCGCTAATGGCCACCCCCCTACACATGGGCGAAATGCTGGCGGGTAAATTAATTCCCTATTTCGTATTAGGTATGGGTGGCATGCTGTTTAGCGTGGCCCTGGCCGTGTGGCAGTTTCATGTGCCGTTGCGCGGCTCTTTCTGGGTGTTGCTGGTCAGTTCAGCTCTATTCATGCTGGTGGCCCTGTCCATTGGGTTATTGATATCGGTGGTGGCCAAAAACCAGTATGTGGCGGGTTTAGTAGCCATTATTACCGCCTTTCTGCCGGCCTTTATCCTCTCTGGATTTCTGTTTGATATTCATTCCATGCCAACGGTGGTGCAGTGGTTAACCCACCTGATTCCGGCGCGCTACTTTGTTGCGCTGCTGCAAACCCTGTTTCTGGCGGGTGATGTCTGGCCCGTGGTGCTCACCAACCTGGGGGCGTTGGCGCTAATGCTGGTGTTCTTTACCCTGGTGGTGTGGCGCAAAACCGGTAGCGGTTTAGATGATTAAAGGTAATTAAAGTTGATTAAACAGCGGACCGGTCGCACCCAACAATGAATATTCCGCAGATACTCGCCCTGACCTTAAAAGAGTTTCTCGCGCTGCTGCGCGATAAACGCAGCCGGGTCGTGTTAATCGTGCCGCCGGTGGTGCAGCTGCTGGTGTTCGGCTTTGCCGCCACTTACGATCTTAACCAGGTCCGGGTAGCCGTCTATAACCAGGATCGCGGCAGCGAATCCCGGGAGCTGATTGCCAGAATCAGCGGCTCACCTACCTTTGACATGGTCAAACAGATCTACCACGACGACGAAATCGCCCCCTTGATCGACAACCGCCAGGTATTAATGGTGGTGCATATTGAGGAGAATTTCAGCGCCCACCTGCGGCGCGGCGAGCGTGCCTCATTACAGGCCATACTGGACGGTCGCAATTCAAATACCGCCATGATCGCCATGAGCTACCTGCGCACCATTCTGTTTGACTACAACCGCAACTGGCTGCTAACCCGCAGTCAGCACTCGCCCATGGTGCGGCTCGAAACCCGTGCCTGGTATAACGAAAACCTGCGTTCGCGCTGGTTTATTGTGCCCGGCATTATGGG
>QNFC01000129.1 GCA_003645395.1 Gammaproteobacteria bacterium | reverse complement strand
CCCCTGGAGCTGCTATCGAGCCAATGCAGCAATTGACCATTTTAAGAAAGCAGCAGCGCAAGCGCTGGCTCGAGCAGTCGCTCCCAGACCCCGCCGCGGTGGCAGGAAACTTGGCCTGCAATGTCACTTCATTTTTAATCGAGTCTGATATCATTGATTTCTATTGATTTTTGACCAAAAACTCTCTACCCTTTTAACGACGATAAAGCAGTTAAACGGGTTGTCTACGCAAACAAAAACCAGCTGGGAAAAGCAAAACCATGTCTAATAAAAACGCCTTGATTCTGGTGTTAGCATTTCTGTTTTCTGCTGTTGCAGCAGCCGAGCCCAACTTTTCAAGCCTCAAAGGTAATCCGGGACTGCATTCTGCTTCTGCCCTCGTTACCGATGCCAACGGTAATATTATCTATGGCAAGGATATTGACTCCGTTCGCTCAATCGCCTCGGTTACCAAATTAATGACCGCCATGGTGATACTTGATGCCAACCTGAGTCTCGACGAGAAAATCACCATAACCAAAGCTGACCGCGATATGGTGAGACTGACAGGTTCACGTCTTGAATACGGTGCCACGTTGTCCCGTCGTGAATTAGTGCAACTGGCGCTAATGTCGTCTGAAAATCGGGCGGCCACTGCGCTAGGCAGAACCTATCCCGGAGGAATGACCGAATTCGTGGCGCAAATGAATAAAAAAGCCCACCAACTCGGGATGAAAGACAGCCACTTTGCCGATCCCGCGGGCCTACGCACAGAAAATTTATCAACGGCAAAAGACCTCACCAAAATGATCGCCGCTGCCGGCACTTATTCACTGATTACCGGCGCGACCACCACCATTCGCCGCGAGGTTCGGCCCTATTCAAAACGCGGCCCACTCAACTATGGCAATACCAATCGCCTGCTTAAAAACAAAAGTTGGGACATCGCATTGAGCAAAACTGGCTATATCAACGAAGCCGGCCGCTGCCTGGTAATGAAAGTCAATATAGCTGGGGAGCCTGTATCAATAGTGCTGCTCAACTCCTTCGGCAAGCTGACGCCCTACGGGGACTCCAATCGTCTGCGCAAATGGATGCTAGCCAGCAGCTGACCAAGCGGCCATTTCTGCTAACGCCATTATGTTTTTTTACCCACTAAAAATTCAGCCTTAAACGTTGACTTGCTCTGCTTAACTTCCATATAGACCCATCGGGTCGTCCGATCAATGGCCACAAACAAGTATGTACGATGAGCCTGATCAGGCATCCGTGGCAGATATTTAATATCCATATGCCCATACCCTGGCTCATAGTCTTTGGATGTCTTCTACTGAGCCCTGTCAGGCTTTGGTTTTTAGATTGCTCAGCCAAGAAACTCCGTGGTGACGTAAACGGCGATCAAAGCCACTACGGGAGACCTCCGGATTAATAAACTCGCGGGTGACCACCAGCAGATCATCCAGTGATAGCAGCAGTAACTTGCGTAGCTCTACAACAACGAGTTCCTGAGCAGGCGTCAGCGTCGTCTATAGTCGATGCGCTATATGTGAGACTTCCTCCACAAAGTCTCTTTTTTTCCAGATACGGACGGTGGCTGCGGTCACCCCCGTAACGTTTAGCAAGCTCAGCAACGGACTCATTCGATTGTTGTATTTCACGCCGTATTCGTGAGATGGTCGTTGCATTACTATGGAAAACTCTGAAAAATCCTGCGCGATGGGATGATAGTTCAATCCTACTGTCACGCATCGGAGTCACGGATCGGAGCCGCTGATGAAGCAGCAAAGTTTTGCCTCGCTGAGCTAGCAGAACAAGACGAAGCAGACTTGGCGGGAGAAGTTTCTGACTGAGATGGGTGATGTGGCGCCCTGGGCAAGGTTGCTTAAACGGATATCCCCTCATTACCCGTAAGCCCCTGTTGGGCGTAACAAGCCGAACACAAAGTTATCGATCACCCAGAAAATGCGTAACAGAGGGTTGTCTTCAATTCGAGCCAAGGTCAACCCCCCCTTTCGGTTCATCAAATGCCCGTTTGGGTTTCGTAAAACCCGCTACCGGGGGATCAAGAATAAGGGTGCCCAGTTGTTGTCACTGTTTGCACTGGCTAACGTGTACTCGGTTCGGAAGGCGTTATTAGCGGGGACAGGATAGGTGGGCCTGGAGACCAGCAGAATTCCTAGATAGCGCAAAAAAAACCAACCAGCAACGCCGATTTAGACCCGCTTAGTCGCTTTGATCACGACTAAATTCCAGCGGCCTGGAATCAGTGATTTTCCAGACCTTCCCTAAACCCGGCCTCGTCACTGATAAAACCTGCCAACGCGCGTAAAAACTTCGCTGCCGGCGCCCCATCCGTCACTCGATGGTCAAACGTTAAACTCAGCACACAGGTATGTCGCCAGACCAATTCTCCTCCCCGCTTCTGTGGCCGCTCCTGCACCCGACCAATACCGAGGATCGCCACTTGCGGTGGATTAATAATCGGTGTGAAGGCATCGATTCCATAAGCGCCCAGGTTACTGATGGTAAAACTGCCGCCAACAACCTGCTCTGCTGACAAATCTCCATTTTTTGCTCGTTTAGCTAACTCGGCTGACTGGGCCGCCATCTCGGGCAGCGATAACAAGTTTGCCTGATGAATCACCGGCACCACCAGGCCATCGTCCAGTGCCACGGCAAAGCCAAGGTTGATCTCCTCGATCATCTCGATTCGGTCCGCGCTCGTGCCACCTGAATGAATCAGCGCGTTTAGACGTGGATGGTTGGGCAGTACCCGCGACAGGGCAAATGCAACCATGTCACCGTAACTGGCCGCCATCGATTTGCGCAGTTTTACCAGCGCTGAGACGTCAACCGAGCTGGTCAATGTGAGCTGAGCGGACTGCTGCAGGCTCTGGACCATATTGGTGGCAATGGTGGCGCGTAGACCGGTCAGAGAAACACCGGCGGCAACGTCTGCTGGGATAGTGCCACTTACCAATATCGCCTCAATATCTTCTATCACGATGCGGCCCTGAGGGCCGCTGCCGGTTACCTGGCTGAGGTGGATACCCTGCTGTTTGGCCAGTTTTCGCGCCGGGGGCGTCACCTGGATTTTGGACGACCGGGCGTTGGCAGTCGCAGAAATATTTTCTAAACCGACCGGCGCAGGGGGTGAATCGGCGCTACTCGCCCCATATTCGGCAGCCTGTTCGCTATCGCTCACTCTTTCAACCGTTTCGCCCGCCTTACCGATCAAGCAAAGCGCGGTGCGCACCGGCACTTCATCTTCTTCCGCCACCAGTAGTTTGAGTAGCACGCCATCGCGGTCGGCCATGAGTTCGGAGACCACTTTCGAGGACTCAACCTCGGCGATGATCTCACCCTCTTCAACCGAATCACCGACCTGTTTGAGCCATTTAAGAATCTTGCCTTCGTGCATGCCCATCGACCATTGGGGCAGTAGTAATTCGTGTGCCAATGGGTTATTCCTTGACGAGTTCGCGGGCAGCGGTGGCGATCATGCCGGCGTCGGGATAAAAGCCCTGTTCGAGCGCGGTGGAGAATGGAATCTGCATGTCTGGCGCTGTAAGGCGTTTGATCGGTGCCTGTAGATCCCAGAACCCCTGCTCAGCAACTACTGCCGCGATCTCGCCCGCGGCGCCACAGGTGCGGTGGCCCTGGTCCACCACTAGCAGGCGGCCGGTTTTGGCCACCGATTCCAGAATAGTATGGGTATCCAGTGGCACCAGGGTACGGGGGTCAATAACCTCAGCAGTGATGCCCTCTTTTGCCAGCCGCTCGGCGGCTTTGACCGACTCACCAACTCGTGCAGCAATGGCGACGATGGTGACATCGCTGCCGACCTTAAGAACATTGGCCTGACCAAACGGCAGCAGGTATTCCTCGCCCGGCACTTCGCCGCGCTGGCCCCAGAGATTGCCATCTTCAAAAATCAGCACGGGGTCATCATCGCGAATTGCACTCTTTAGTAACCCTTTGGCATCGTAGGGGCTGCTCGGCACGACTATTTTTAGCCCCGGCACATTCATAAACATGGAGTAGTTGCGGTCAGAATGCTGGGCGGCGATACCACCGTTGTAAAACATTGCAGCACGAAACACCGCCGGGATGTGGGTCTGACCGCCGTACATGTAGCTAGATTTAGCCGCCATACTCACCAGCTGATCAGTAGCTAAATACATGAACGAAGCGATGGTGTAATCCACGATCGGCCGCATGCCGACCATGGCGGCGCCAATGGCGACGCCGGTAAAGCCGCTTTCACAAATTGGGGTATCGAGCACTCGCTGGGGACCGAACTCCTCTAGCAAGCCACCGCTGCTGCCATAGACATTGCCGGAGACATCTTCGCCCATGAGAAACACCGAATCGTCGCGGGCCATCTCTTCGTGCTGAGCCTGGGCGATTGCTTCTAAAAATGTGATTTTAGCCATTACAGCTCCCCACCGTAGACGGCAATCGGAGTTCGGTAGAGATGGGTATAGCCCTCTTCTGGCTCCGGAAAAGGGCTCAGCTCGGCAAATTCCAGGGCGCCAGCAATTTCGGCCTGCGCCTGTTCTTCGATCTTATCCAGCTCGGCAGCACCCAGGTAGCCAGCCAGCTGTTGTCTGAATAACAAAAGTGGATCACGTAACTTCCAGGCGGCCAGTTCTTCATCCGGCCGGTAAGTCATGTTGTCGTAAAGCGGCCCTTCGGAATGGTGGTGGTAGCGGTAAGTTTTGGCTTCCACCAGCGTTGGGCCGTCACCGCCACGGGCCCGTTCAACTGCCTCAGTCACTGCATCATAAACCGCCAGACATTGCTGACCATCGACAATGGTTGAGGGGGTGCCGTAACCAGCGGCACGGGCGGAGATATCTTCCAACGCCGCGGCGCGTCTGTTAGGGGTGGTAACGCCGTAGCCGTTGTTTTCACAGAGAAATACCACCGGCAATTTCCACAACGCAGCCATGTTCATCGACTCGTGGAAATAGCCCTGATTTGAAGCACCATCGCCAAAAAAACAGAGCGTGACCCGGTCGTTACCCTGCATTTTGCTGCCCAGGGCCGCGCCGACGGCAACAGGTAAACCACTGCCAACAATGCTGCTCTCACCCAGACTACCCACGGAAAAGTCCGCCAGGTGCATGGAACCGCCTTTGCCTTGATTTACCCCGGTAGCTTTACCGAGAATCTCCGCCATCAGCGCATTCACTCCGGCACCTTTACCAATGGGGTGACCGTGTGAGCGGTGATTGCCGACCATGTAGTCATCTTCACGCAGGGCCATGCAGGCACCGACCACCTCTCCCTCCTGACCAATAGATAGATGCGTGGATCCTGGAATACGCCCGCTGTTGAACAACTTTTGCACCGCCTGGTCAAAATGACGTATTAACCCCATTCGCCGGTACATCTCGAGCTGTAACGATTCGCTCACCGAATTCATCAGAACCTCCTCTCATTTATTCTGTTTTGTTTACAGTTAATACCGTTGAAAAACCATTACTCTACCTATTAATTAGCCGGAATATGGTCAACAAGTAAAGCTATGTTCGACAGTG
>QNFC01000128.1 GCA_003645395.1 Gammaproteobacteria bacterium | reverse complement strand
ATTCGCGCCGCTCGGCGGAGACATCCTCAACCGGCGCGAGGGTATAACCACCGTGCAGGCCGATAGCGTCGTACCAGGGTTTGAGGATGGCAAAGGCCGAGGCGTAGGTGCCGGTTTTAGCTAACTCCCAGATGGTCATGTCTTCAACAAAACCGGCTACATCGCGCAGAGAGGCCCAGACCTGATAGGCCTCGTCCCACTTGCCCTCCTCGGCAAGCTTTTTGTATTCGAGAATAACACTGCGCTTTTTGCCGTAGGTGGTGAAGTGATAGGCCGCCCACTGGATGAACGGATAGCCGGCACGCAGGTCGTCGTAAAAATACTGCTCGATCGGCTCGCTGATGAAAAAATCATCGCGAATTTCACGGCGTAATTTGACGGTATCGGAGCGCTTCAAACTGCCCTGTTTTACCCCGACGATGGTGTCGATGTCCGCCAGCCGTTGCATTAAATCTAGCCCCAGCACCGTACCGGAGACCGCCGTGCGATAGAGAATCATCGCCATGTCGGTGCGGTCGGCCAGGTATTTATAGAAGGAGTAGATTTCGTCGTCGGATTTGAGCTGCACCGCTGGGTTCATCACCTCGGCAGTGCGGTAGCCCATTTTCTCCACCGCCTGCATTTTTTCTAGTGCCTGCCGGGCGCTGGGGTCAAGAATAATGGTGGAGATATCGATACGGCCGTCCACCGCCTCCGCGATCAACTCGTGATAGTGATACCACTCGGAAAGGGTCAGGTTCCACGCCTCGGCGATAAAACCGCCAACGACAATACCGTCCAGCCCCATCTCAACAAACTGGTCAATGTTGTCGCGCAGGGCCGGTTCGTCGATTTCACCCTCTTTAGTGAAGGGCGTTAGCGGCGCATCGTAAATTCCACGCAGGTTTTTCTGCGCCCACTGTTTGGCTTCTGTTTTGCTGTACTCCATGCTTTTCCTCTCCCGATAAGCGGTGGTTTCAGTTATGCCGTCAGGCGTTTATCTTAATTTGAATTTACCCCAGCAGGGCACTCCCCCCGGGCAGGCCCATACGCACTTTGCCGTAAAGCTCGGCGGTGGAATCAAAATTGAGGCCACCATGGTTATTAATGGTGTGCACATCACGCCAGGCCCGCTGCATCGGGTGATCGTTTTGCAACGCACCGCCGCCGCTGGCAACGAAGAGCCGCTCCACCGCGCGGGTGAAGACCGTCGCCCCAAAAGCATTGCTGTGAAGGGTACGTGCCAACAGTTGCTGCGAGGCCTGCTTGCCCTGCTCCGCCAGCTTCATCAGCTCGATGCTGTCGCGCTTGATTAGCATTTCAGCAGCTTCAATTTCTGACTCCGCTTCAACCAGGCGGATCAACGACGGCACTTTTTCGATCTGATCACCGGCGCCAAACACCAGTGTGCGCGATTTCATTTTCTCTTCAAAGGTGTCCAGCGCGTGCAGCGCAGCACCGCAGGCCGGGGCTACCAGTGAATTGATCGACGGTGGGAAAAACGCCTGTTTATACAGCGGACCGGTGTTGATCTCGCGACCCGGCGCAAATCCCTGAGTGACTTTGGTCAGAGAAAAAATACGGTGCTGGGGTACAAAGATCTCATCCACCGTCAGGTCTTTACTGCCTGAGCCTTTCAGACCGGCCACGTTCCAGCTGTCGTGATCGATATTGAATTCACCTTTGGGCACCACGCATTGGCAGAACTCCGGCGGGTTGCCGTCGCCATGATCGATTAGTACGCCGATCAGCGCAAAGGCCGAATGGTCGCAACCGCTGGCAAAAGTCCAGCGGCCGCCTTTAACCTCAACCCCGCCAGTGACTTTGGTCACCGTACCCGATGGATTAAAGGGCGTGCAAGTCTGATTGTTGTCATCTTCGCCCCAGATATCCACCTGAGCTTTGGGGTCAAAATAACCGAGGTAGTAATTATGAATCGCCAGAATGCTCAGCACCCAGGCGCTGGAGGCACAGCCACCGCGGGCGATCTCTTTGGAGACATCAAACAGGGTCATCAGGTCCATCTCATAGCCGCCGAAGGCCTTCGGCTGGACGATGCGATAAAAACCTGCTTCACGAAAATCTTCGTAGGTCTCATCTGGCAGGCGTCCGAGTTGTTCACAGACCACCGCCCGCTGTGCCATGGTGGGCGCCATATCGCGGGCGCGCTGGATCAATTCTGCTGATGTGGGGTTTGACATTCCTCTCTCCGTTTTAAGATTAAGCATTAGCCGAGTGAAAAAGCCGCTCACCCAGCTCTTTGCGGGATATTTTTAATCGCTGACTTTAATCACAATTTTGCCACGAACACGCTCGATCGCACTCAGCTCCTGCGCCTGAACCACCTGGTTAAACGGGAACACCTGGGCAATCTCCATTTTGAGCCGACCGCTTGCAAACTGCTCGGCAACCTCCTCCAGCACCTTACCATCGGCTGCACAGATCATGATCTGCGATTTCACCGGGCCGATTTTCATATCCGCCGGATTCGCGACCGGGCTGAGTAGAATGATTTTGGTCGTCGCCGACACCAACGGCTCACTGCCCTGTAATGACTGACCGGCAAACGGCGCCAGGATGACCGCGACCCCGTCCGGGTAATCGGCCTTGAGCTTAGCGCCAAAATCTGCATCGTGATAATCCACCACCCGGTGAGCCCCCAAACCAAGCACATAGTCGTGGTTATTAGCGCTGGCGGTCGCCAGCACCGTGGCCCCTGCCTGATGAGCCAGCTGCACGGCGACGGAACCCACGGCACCGGCGGCGGCGTGTATCAATACCGTTTGGCCCGATTGCAGACCACCGTGTTGAAACAGCGCCTGCTGAGCAGTGTGAAACGCCACGGGGATGGCAACGGCCTGCTCAAACGACAGGCCGACAGGCTTATGGGCAAGTTTGCACGCGTCCGCAGGCACATACTCAGCAAAGCTTCCCCATTTCATCTCTAGCTGCTGCAGGAAGCCGAAGACTTCATCGCCGACGGAAAAATCACTGACATCTGCGCCGATTTCAGCCACGACACCGGCCACTTCTCGACCGAGAATCACCGGGAAATCGCACTCGATAAATTTAGCGAGACCGCCACTACGGATGCGCCAGTCGATGGGATTGACTGCTGCCGTCTTCACGGCAACTAGAACCTGATCTGCCTTAATGGGCGGTTTGGGCTGATCCGTCAGCTCCAGCACTTCTACGCCGCCATAACCTGCTATTGAAATTGCTTTCATGGATATCCTTATCGTGGGCTTTTTGGAAATGAGCAGCGAGAATCATGACCCAGGCCAGATGAAAATCCAGGGCAGATCAGAGTATCAAAAACTAATAGAGTACGTAGTTTAACCGCGTTCGATCGAACCGGTTACCGCGTGCTCACCGGCGAGTGCGCCGTAAACCATCGCCGCGCCGATGGTCGCGCCCGCTGACCAGTAGGCCTGCGCCGCCGGCGCAGCAATGCAATTGCCGGCACCGTAAAGCCCGGCTATCGGCTGGTCGTAGTTATCGAGCACCTGGCCATTCGTATTAATGCGCGGCCCACCCTTGGTGTCGAGCACGCCGGGGGCAAGAATCATCGCGTAGTAAGGGCCACTGTCAGCAAACGGCCGCATGGTGGCATTAGGCTCATAGGGCGGCTCGCCGGGAGGCGTATAAAATTTATTAAAAAACAGCTCCGATGGCACTTCGCCGCGCTTGAAATCGGGATCCACACCCTGTTTGGCAAGACCGTTAAACCGCTCGACCGTGGCTAGCAGGTTCTCGGTAAATTGCGGGTCTAATTCATAGCTACCGGTGTGCGCCGACAGGGCCGCAAAACGAGCTGCAATTGCCTCACTCAACTGTTCCAGACTCTCGCCGGTAATCAGGTATTCGGCTTTGCCGGGGGGCACCGGAAACACGCCGGCAAACCGCTCGGCAACTTTTTTATCGTAAATCAACACCGGGAAAAGATTAGGATATTCCGCCCGATTAGCGTCCCAGACAAACTGGGCCTGGGTGCGTTCGTTATAGACAAACTTCTCATTCACAAAGCGCTGGCCGTAACGATTCACCTCGATCATCGAGTCGCCCGGCGGCACGAATACGTTCATTGCCACCGCTGAGTTGGCGATGGCGTGCTCCAGCAGAATTTGCGCCCACCAGGCGTTGTTCATATTGCCCAACGCCGCACCGGCCGCTGCACCCATGGTGACAAAATCACCTTCTGCTGCCGCAACCGTGCAACCGCCATAAACCGGCCCGCGCAGAAAGTTTTTGCTTAGCTCGCGGTTATGAATGAACCCACCACTGCCAAAGACCACGCCTTTGCGGGCGCGCACCGCGTGGGAGTGACCTTCACCATCGCTATAAACCAGGCCGACAACGCCGCCGTTGTCATCAAGCAGCAGTTTCTGCGCGCGACTGGAGAGTTTCACCTCCACCCCGGCGCGCCGGACACCCGCTTCCAGCTGACGAATCAGCTCATCGCCCATGCCCTGCTTACCCTCACCGTTTTCAGGCACCAGAATGCGGCCGATCGGCGCTTTGTTTTCGGTCAGGTGGGCGTAGTAATCGGGAAAGTCCGTCCCGTCAAAACCGGTCATAAACGTCGATTTGAGCACACCCATCGCCGCCAGCTCATCAACCATAGGTGCGCCGTGGTCGTAATAGGTTGCGATCAGATCAAATGCCGGTTGGGTCAGCCCCAGGGTTGCATCATCCGCCTGGTATTCGGTAGGAAAAGAGAGCCGCGCCATGTAACGCAGCGCATCAATGCGCCGGTCTTCAAGACCTCGATCACGCATTAACGAGTTGTTGGGAATCCAGTAGGCGCCCTGTGACTTTTGTGTAGTGCCGCCGTAATAGCTGGCTTTTTCAAGCACCAGCACTTTCGCCCCAGCGCGCTGGCCATAAAGCGCCGCACACGACCCCGCCGCGCCACTGCCCACCACTACCAGGTCGGTCCCCAGATCCCATTGCTGCGGGTCAGCGACTCTGTCCGCCCCCAGCGCGACACCCGGCAACAGCGCTGCGCCGGCAACGCCGCTGACACCGCCTAAAAAGCGGCGACGTGAAACGGATTGATTCACCGATTCAAACCCTGCCTGTTTAGCCATACTGGAACCCCTCTCTTATTTTCAGAGCCGATGACTCTGTAAACCGGTTACTGCATATATTCAATTTGTTTACGGGATTCCGGCACCCGGTACGTCGACGGTGACAATATCGATATACGCTTTTGAATCACCCTTCGCTAACCGCTCAATGTCGGTTTCTGCAGAGAGCATGAACAGAGTATTTCGCCCCTCGCCGCCGAGGGCACAGGCAACCGCTGCGCGTCCGGGATCAACACGGTGGGTCACTTCACCCCCCTCGGTAACGCGCACAAATTCGCTGGTAACGAACGAGGCTAGCCAGACCCCACCGTCGGCATCCAGGCAGATACCGTCTGGGGTGTACTCGCCAAGCCCGGCAAACTCCCGGCGATTAGTCAAAGCACCATCAGCGCCCAGGTCATATTGCATCAATTGGTGACCGAAGGTTTCAGCACTGATCAGCCGTCTGCCATCCGGCGTAATCACCATGCCATT
>QNFC01000127.1 GCA_003645395.1 Gammaproteobacteria bacterium | reverse complement strand
ATCGGCTTTAACATGCTCGACTCGGTAGTGGGTGGTTACAGCGAACCCCAGCAAAAACTCCGCCAAGCCATCGCCATCGCTATTGATATGGAAGAGTACATCGCCATATTCCGTAACGGCCGCGGTATCGCCATGCAGTCGCCGCTGCCCCCCGGTATTTTCGGCTTCAAAGAAGGCGCACAAGGAATAAACCCCCAGATTTACGAATGGCAAAACGGATTGGCCGTGCGCAGACCAATCGCCGCTGCTAAGCAACTGCTCGCTGAAGCGGGCTACCCTGCTGGTCGACACCACACCAACGGCAACTCGCTGACCATTCATTTTGACAGCGCCGCGGGCGGGCCGGATGCCAAGGCATTTCTCGACTGGCTACGCAAACAGCTTGCAAAAATAGATATACAGCTGGTTTCACGTTCCACCGACTACAATCGCTTTCAGGACAAGGTCAGAAATGGCCAAGTCCAGATGTACCTGTGGGGCTGGAATGCCGATTACCCTGATCCTGAAAATTTTCTCTTTTTACTCTATGGCCCGAACAGTCAGGTTCCCGATCACGGTGAGAACAGCAGCAACTTTCAGCTCAAAGAATACGACCACCTTTTTGAGCAGATGCGCAACCTGCCGAACGGCGCTAAGCGGCAGGCTATTATTGACGACATGACTGAACTATTTCGTCGTCAGACACCCTGGGCGGGCGGTTTTCACCCACAGGACTTTGCCCTGCAACATCGCTGGATCAGCAACATCAAACCGAGTCACCTGGCCCACGACACCCTGCAGTACCAACGACTTGACCCGCCGCTGCGAACTCGGCTCAGACGGGCCTGGAACCGCCCAATATGGTGGCCACTGGCTGCCCTGGTCGGCGTAGGAATCATATTACTACTTCCGGCCCTGCGTCTGGCCTGGCTACGCGAGCATAAACTACCGCACGGAAAACGCTGGTGACCCGCTATTTACTTCGCCGGCTACTTTATGCAATACCAATTCTGCTCGGTGTGAACCTGATCACCTTTTCGCTATTTTTTGTCGTCAACACCCCGGACGACATGGCCTACAAGCACCTCGGCGACAAACGCGTTACGGTAGAAATGGTTGATAAATGGAAAAAAGACCACGGCTATGACCGACCGCTAATTTATGCCGCTGACCGTGGTGGATTCGCTCGTTTTAGCGACACCCTGTTTGCCCAGCACTCTCTAAAGCTATTTCTGCTTGATTTTGGTCGTGCTGATGACGGTCGCAGCATCGGCACCGACATTCGCCAGCGCATGGGCCCGAGCCTGGCCATCGCCATCCCAAATTTACTCGTGGGACTGCTGGTCTATATCACCGTGTCATTAACTCTGACATTCTTTCGCGGCACATATATCGATTTCAACGGGGTGTTGATCGCCGTGGCAATGATGTCGATCTCGGCCATGTTTTATATCATCGCCGGCCAGTTTCTACTCGGCAAGCTGCTCCACCTTGCCCCCATATCTGGTTATCAGCACGGCATTGCTGGGTTCCGCTTTCTGATCACGCCAGTGCTGGTAGGCCTCATCGCCGGGCTCGGCGGGAGCGTGCGCTGGTACCGCACCCTGTTTCTTGAAGAGATAGAAAAAGATTACATCCGCAGCGCCCGAGCAAGAGGACTCGGTGAAGCGGCCGTGCTCTGGCGCCACCTACTCCGCAACGCGCTCATACCGATCCTCACCGGGGTCGTCGTAGTGATCCCTACCCTGTTTATGGGCAGCCTGATAACCGAATCTTTTTTCTCCATTCCCGGTCTGGGCAGCTACACCATCGACGCTATCCGGGCCCAGGACTTCGCCATTGTCCGCGCCATGGTTTTTCTTGGTTCCCTGCTCTACATAGCCGGGCTGATGCTCACCGACCTCTCTTATGTAATGGTCGACCCGCGGGTAAGGCTCGAATAATGCTGGGACAACCCGCACTATTGATCAGCGATTATCTAATCTGGAGCATCTGCCTGATAGGCGGCATTTCGCTGGCCATAGGTCTGCGCAATCCGCTACAACGTCAACGTTGGCGCATGATTTTAAGTACCCCCTCAGCAATGGCCTCCGCCATTATACTGCTGACTTATCTGGCCATTGCGCTGTTAGATTCTGTCCATTTTCGCCCGTTGCTCCCACAGGATGAGGCAACCACCAATGGTTCGATTGAGGCGAATTCGGAACAGCCGAACTCAACAGTTACATACGCCGCCAGTGAAATTTCCCTGCTCGACCTGCTGCTATCTAACATTCGTAAGGCAGAAGAGCGCAGCTATTCCGCACCGCTAGCCATTTACGCCTTCAGCAAAGAGAGTCTGGTTACCGCTGCGGGGACCACGCGCGCATATCCGCGGCTGCTTTACGGCGGTGCGGATTTGGAAAACCCGGCGCTACATCGATCAGACATCGTCAACCGAACACTGACTGGGTTAGGCCTGTCGTTAATACTGGTAATACCGATTTTCCTACTGTTTCGCCGCCGAAGCCGGCGCTCGCCAACGCTCTCCGCCGGCAACCAAACCCCTGCCTGGCGAACCGCGTTCATGACTATTGCCGGGTTGCTGATTATCGGCTCAGTAGCCACTCAGCTTGCCGACCACTACCACTTGTTGGGCACCGAAAAAGTCGGTCAGGATGTGCTCTACCTGGGCTTAAAAAGCATCCGCACCGGCGTGCTCATCGGCGCACTGACCCTGTTAATAATGTTGCCACTTGCGCTGGTCCTGGGCACCGCAGCCGGCTATTTTGGTGGCTGGATCGACGATGCAGTGCAATACCTTTACACCACCTTAAGCTCGATTCCCGGTGTGCTGTTGATCGCTGCCGCCGTGTTGAGCGTTAATCTTTACCTTGATCAAAACCTAAGCGAGGTGACCAGCCTGCACCAACGCGCCGATCTGCGGCTTTTGCTACTCACTGGCATACTGGGCCTCACCGGCTGGATCGGCCTCTGCCGGCTATTACGGGCAGAATCATTGAAGTTGCGCGAGCTCGACTACGTGACGGCTGCCCGTGCGTTTGGCGTTGTCGATGCACGCATTCTGATCCGTCACCTGTTGCCTAATCTTGGCCACATTGTCCTGATCACCATCGTGATAGATTTCAGCGGACTCGTACTTGCCGAGGCTGTTCTTTCCTACGTTGGCGTTGGCGTCGACCCCTCAATGATCTCCTGGGGCAACATGATCAACAGCGCTCGTCTCGAACTCGCTCGCGAACCGCTGGTCTGGTGGTCGCTGGCTACCGCATTCATTTTCATGTTCACTCTGGTGCTCTGCGCCAACCTGTTCGCAGACGCAGTCCGCGACGCATTCGACCCCCGCCTTAGAGGCAAACAATGAATTCAGTGGTACCACCTTTGCTCGATATTCGCGGGTTGACCGTCGAATTCGTCATGCCCGGCGAGATCCTGCTCGCTGTGGACCAGATAAATATGACTATTCAGCCAGGTAAAACACTGGCGTTACTGGGCGAGTCTGGCAGCGGCAAATCAGTGACTGCTCTGGCGATGATGGGACTATTACCCACCGCCGGCTTTATTTCCGCCGGAGACATCATTTTCGATGGCGCTGACCTCACCAGTTATTCCAATGCCGCTATGCGTTCGGTCCGCGGGTCACGCATTGGCATGGTCTTTCAGGAGCCGATGACCAGCCTCGACCCGGTAATGACCGTGGGCAAACAGATCACCGAGGCGCTACCGCGGGAAAACCGCCGAGCCTCGCGCAAATCAGTTCGTGAACAAGGTGTCCAATTACTTTCACAAATGGGCATTCCCGAACCGCAACGACGTTTCGATGAATTTCCGCACCAACTCTCCGGCGGCATGAAACAGCGGGTAATGATCGCCATCGCGCTAGCCGGCGAGCCCGAGCTGTTGATTGCCGATGAGCCAACCACGGCGCTGGATGTCACCACCCAGGCACAAATTCTTGATCTGCTGAAACAACTGCAGAAAGAGCGCAACATGGCCATGTTGCTGGTTACCCATGATTTTGGTATTGCCGCACAAATGGCTGACCAGGTGACAGTAATGCGTCGAGGACAAATCGTCGAATCGGCTAGTGCTCAGGATTTTTTTCAAGCCCCACAACACCCCTATTCCCAACAGCTGTTCGCCGCCCTGCCCAGCCTGAGCAAGCGCGGAAAACCCCTGTTCGAGTCACTCTACGCAATACCCGTCGCTCAACCTGAATCGTCTGAAACCACTACTCCCACCGACAAACCACTGCTGGAAGTAAGTGGCCTGCAGGTGCTGTTCAAACAGCGTAGCGCCGGGCTGTTCCGTGAGAGAGAAACGCTTTATGCCGTCGACGGCGTGAGCTTTTCCCTCAACCCTGGTGAAACCCTGGCGATTGTCGGCGAATCCGGCTGCGGCAAAAGTACGGTCATTAAAAGCGTGCTGCAACTATTGCGGCCCGACAGCGGGTCAGTAGTGTTTGACGACATCGAACTGACCGGGCGCAGCCAGCGCCAGCTACGCCCCTTACGGCGCAACCTGCAGGTCGTGTTCCAGGACCCTTACAGCTCGCTAAACCCGCGCATGCGCGTAACCGATATTATTCAGGAAGGGATGATTGCGCAGAAAATTGGCGGCAATCGCTCCCAACGAGAGGAGCGTGTCAACCAACTGCTAGAAGATGTGGGGCTGGATATCTCCGCCAGGGAACGCTACCCCCACGAATTTTCGGGCGGCCAGCGTCAGCGCATCGGCATTGCCCGAGCCCTGGCAGTAGAACCCCAATTACTGCTGCTCGATGAACCCACCAGTGCCCTCGACTTGTCGGTGCAGGCACAGATTCTTGATCTGCTTCGCCAGCTGCAACACGCGCATGGACTCACTTATATTTTTGTAACTCATGACCTGTCGGTGGTGGAGTATTTTGCCGACCGGGTGGCGGTCATGTATCTAGGTAGAATTGTTGAAGAAGGCCCAGCGGTGGAACTGATGACCCGTCCAGCCCACCCTTATACACAGGCGCTTCTATTGGCGGCACCGGCGATTGAAGTCGCGCAGGAAAAAGGCGAACCAACCCCTCACCTGCTCGGCGAGCCACCCTCGCCCATCCATCGGCCAAGCGGTTGCCACTTTCATCCACGCTGCTTCCAGGCGCAGCCGATTTGTAGTCTTGACTACCCCCAGGCGGTGGAGATATCCATACAGCACCGCGCCAACTGTCACTTCCCGTTAGAAACAGAAACTAGCTAAATCAACCCAAATGGCTAAAATCACCCATGACCGCTAAGCTAACAAAGCAAATATCAACACCGCTTGACGCTTATTATCGGGCTTAGCGGCGCCGATCAAACATTCTCAGGGAGGGGAAAACATGGCCAGAGTTGCTAGATTTCTACACAACGGAGCAGTCCAGACCGCAATCAACCTCGGTGAAGGCTGGCGGGAACTACAGGGCTCACTTTTTGGCGACTACAGCGCCGGAGCCCCTGTCGAAGTACCCGACTCCCCCCGCCTCTCTCCAGTGGATCCGCCAGCGATTTACTGCATCGGCCTCAACTACCGGGCGCATGCAGCCGAAGTGGGATTGCCACTGCCGGAATACCCAGTACTGTTT
>QNFC01000126.1 GCA_003645395.1 Gammaproteobacteria bacterium | reverse complement strand
GTTCTGCTGTCACTGAGGATCAACCAGCAAAGTGAGTTGACGTGAAAGTCTCAGTTGTGCCGTTAGCGTTCTATCTCTCGTGGCAAACGGAAGTGGATTTTTTCCTCCTTCCCGGGCAAGGTTTCGACCGTAGCACCGAAAAGTACTTTCAATTTGGTAATAACTTCTTCTACCAGCACCTCCGGTGTTGAGGCGCCAGCGCTGATGCCGACGTTGGCAATCCCCTCAAACCATTCTGGGTTCATGTCAGCCGCCGATTGTATGCGGTATGCAGGTTCCTTTTCGGCCGCGGCTACTTCACGCAGGCGATTAGAGTTGGAACTGTTGTCAGCGCCGATGACCAATACCAGGTCAGCTTGTTGTGCCGCCGTTTTCACTGCGCTTTGGCGATTTTGAGTGGCGTAGCAAATATCGCTGATATCGGGCCCGACGATGCTCGGGAATTTGGCTTTTAGCGCGTTGATCAGCTCGCGAGTGTCGTCAATGGATAAAGTGGTTTGGGTCACATAAGCGTAACTACGCTCTGCGGAGTCCGGCAGGTCGGCAACCTCTGCGACCGAATCGACTACGTAGCAATTATTTAGATTCCCGCGAATACCCTCTACTTCAGGGTGTCCCTGGTGACCGACGATGACTACCGTATGGCCCTCTTTTTCGTACTGCTTACTCTGCAAATGCACTTTGGTTACTAACGGGCAGCTTGCATCAAGAATTGCGAGGTTTTGCCGGCTGGCCTGGGCGACGATCTTTTCGGATACCCCATGAGCACTGAAAATGGTGTGAGCGCCTTTGGGTATGTCGTTGAGCGTTTCGACAAAAATGGCTCCTTTTGCGGTTAAATCGGCCAGTACCTTCTGGTTGTGAACGATCTCGTGCAGAACGTACACGGGGGCCCCGTAGAGTTGCAATGCCCGTTCGACGATATCGATTGCTCGGACTACGCCCGCACAAAACCCGCGTGGTTGAGCCAAAAATACTTTCATGGAGAGGTCCAGGATTTTATCTTTAGGGAAGGCTGAAGCTAACAAATATAGCGGCCAACCGAAGCCCCGGGTCAGTAAGGCCGAGGTGTCTCAGTTGGCAAGCCTCTGGATAGGACCTTAATAAGGCCGGTAACCGCACTATTGTGACCGGCAGCAACTTTTATAAAGAGCCCGCTCAACTTCACACTTCGTCGAGATATTTTGATCTGTTGATGCGATAAATCACTTGCATTGGCGTGAAGTTTTCGCAAGGTTAACAGGGCAAGAATTATCGGGAAAATCAGAAACTGGCGAATTTCTGTCTCGTTGCGAGGAATGGCCAGGGCGTATTGCAATGCGCTGTTGAGATGATAGTGGGTGATGCCAATTAACCTGTTCATTCCGGCCGCTAACGCTGGAGAGTCTTTATTTTGATCTAGTCGGGCTAAATCGAAACCGTACTCGGAAAAGATATCCTGGGGTAACCAGCAGATGCCCCGGGCTTTATCCGCCCGAATGTCTTTCAGAATGTTGGTGAGTTGTAGCCCCTGACCAAATGAAAAGGCCAGTTTGGAAAGCTGCTCGCGCTGCTGGGCAATCTGTGTAGAGTGAGCACAAAAAAAATCGGTGAGCATTTCACCGACAACGCCGGCCACTGCGTAACAGTAGCTATTAAGGGTGGCCATATCGGCCAGGCCCGCGTCGTTTTGACAGCGTTGAAAATCGGGCATCTCTGTGGCCATTTTGCTAACGCAGACCTGTATGGCTTTAACTTGGGCAGCATTGAGTTTGCGGGTCACTTGCAGTATCAGTCCGGTGTGAGCAATCAGGTCGCGTTCGGTGGCGGGTGTTTGCGCTGATAACTGCCCAATAAGCGCGGTTGCAAAGTGCTCGCAGCCGTTGGCGCCGTTTACCAGCTCGATCAACTGCTGACTGAAGGCACTTTTCGCGTCGGTACTTAGCTGGCTGTCATCTTCGATGGTGTCGGCAATTCGGCAAAGCAGATAGGCGTTGCCAACAGCGTGTTCCAGTTGGGCAGGTAACAGGGGAATAGTCAGCGCAAAAGTTCGCGAAACACCGGCGAGGGCCTGCTGTTGGTACTGAATTTCGACAGCGGTAGGGGGGGTTGAAAGGTTGGGCATGCTGGTTTTGATCGTAGACTCTTAGGAAAAAATAACTTTTATCGATATTCGCTGACCGCTTGCACCTGCAGTGCGCTGGTGGTCGAGGTGCTTCGAGCGTCGGCGCCCCAATTGAACCTGATTCGCCCATGATATATTGACGAGCAGCGAAAAAGTAATGGGATGCCCGCCGGATAGTCAAAAACGCGGCTTTTATTTTTTTACTGCGCTTCCCTCCAAACTTTCTTTTAAGGCCTGATCATTGAACCCCCTGGCTACTGCTCTGGACCAGGCGCTTGTGCCGGTGATGCTTGTTATCGGCTCTGGTTATCTGTGGCGGCGATTGCAGCCGGGCGGTGTGGATGCGTTGCTGATGCGTCGAGTGCTCGGCACGCTGGTGATGTACGTAACCTATCCGGCGTTGGCATTTAGCGTAGTGGTCACCGCCGAATTGAACACCGAGATGCTCTGGGTGCCAGGATTGACGGTAGTCAGTATTTTCGCTGGTGCTCTGATTGGCCGGCTGGTGGCCCCATTGGCTGGGGTCCACGGGCGGGCTGACATTGGTGCGCTGCTGTTAGCGTGCGGATTCGGCAATCTTATCTCGATGGGCATTCCTGTGGTTGCGGCGGTCTTTGGCGTTGCAGCTGCCCGTTATGCGATTTACGCCGATATTATGGGTCTGGCACCGCTATTGTGGACGCTGGGGTTCTGGATTGCTTTGCGCTTTGGTGGCACGGAAGGGTCAGGCAGCATCGCGAATTTTGTCGGCCGCCTGTTTAAATTACCGCCGTTGTGGGCATTTTTTGCTGCTCTGGCGCTAAACCTTGCGGGTGTCGAATTGCCATCAAGCATTGACCGAGCAGCTTCAATGGTTGGTAACGCCACTATGCCCTGCATGCTACTCACCGTGGGGATGTCGCTGAGCCTGGCGAGTCTGTGGCGTTACCCACGGGCTATTGCTGTGGTCGCCGTAGTCAAGCTGGTGCTGATTCCGCTGCTGCTATTTTTTGTCGGTCAGGCAGTGGTGGGCGATGGCGAGATGTTGCGTGCGACTGTTTTACTCGCCGCCATGCCGACGATGATGGCGACCATAATATTGAGCGAAGAGTTTGGCCTGAATACCGAACTACTGGCGACGCTGATGGTGGGAAATACGCTGCTATTTTTTCTGACTTTCCCCGCCTGGCTCTACTTTCTGGTCAGCTGAGGATTAGTTTTTTCCTGTCACCTCGGCCTCCGTGGGGACTAGAAAATCAGCTGTTGTTTTGGGGTTCAAAAAAAGCCGGTGTAGCGGAGCCGCACCGGCTTTTCAGTCTTTTCGTGGCTTAGTCGCTGTATGGCATTAGCTCATTTTAGCGATGCGGGCCTTCCACTGATCAATTACACCAGGGTTTTTGGTGTACAGCGGTGGTTCGCCTTTTATCACGTTGCCGACATTGGCCAGGGCTGCTACGGGTAACGAATCCATTACATCTTTGGAATGACCGAGCATGTGCGGGGTCAGAATGACGTTGTCGAGGGTGCGGAAGGGATGATCCATCGGCAGGGGTTCATCAACAAAGGCATCAAGGCCAGCGCCAGCGATAGTGCCGTTTTTCAATGCTTCGCAGACAGCCGCTTCATCCAGGGCAGCGCCGCGTGCCGTGTTCACCAGGTAGGCCGTAGGTTTCATCATCGCCAGCTGTTCGGCACCAATCATCGCTTTAGTTTCATCGGTAACAGTGACATGAACACTGACGAAGTCACTGGTTTTCAGCAGAGTTTCCATGTCTACTTTTTTCGCACCGGCGGGGGCCTGATCCTGCTCCACATAGGGGTCGACATAGAGGATTTCGGTCTCCCAACCCTGCAGACGGTCAACAACGCCGCGGGCAATGCGACCCATGCCGATCAGGCCAATGGTCCGGTTGCGCACGCTGCAGGCAGTGAGTACTTTTGGGCGCGGTGCGTTATCACGCAATAGCTGCTCTTTGAAGGGTAGTTGCATAGCCAGGGCAGTGATCAGCAGCATGGTTGCTTCAGACATGCCGAGGAAATTCTCTGGGGTGGCGCCGTGACCGACAATAATACCCAGGTCGGTGGCGGCATCGACATCAATAGACTCCACGCCGATTACCGGTGACATGATCGCTTTGAGTTTAGGGGCAGCTTCCATCATTTCGCGGCTGATGACCGTGATCGGGCTGACGAGGGCGATGTCAGTATTGCCGAACAGTTCAGGCCAATCTTCTTTAGCGTAGACGGTTGGACCGGGCGGTACATTAGGGGTGCCGCGAATAATTTCGACATCAAGACTGCTTAAAGCATCAGCAAGCACATCGGAAATCCAGTCGCTAGAGACCAGTACTCGTAGTTTAGACATAAAAAATCCTCTTATTTAAAATCTTATTTAAAATCTGCGCAGTCAGTCAGCACAGACTGTTGACGAAGGTGGAACGTTTTGGAGGTGCGGTTACAGCTTGAGGGAGGCACTAATATTTTCATTCTTCAAACCCTGTCGACTGACAGCAAGTTATTCTATACAAAGCGCCCGTATAAACGATAGATTGACATCCTTGACGGCGCCTGTGCACTGTTATTGTTGAACTCAATTAATTGCCCAGTGCCTTTAAGCAAATTCACGACCTGTTTGCCCGTAGCCTTTAAGCAAATTCACGACCTGTTTGCCCGTATTTTTACGAAGGAATTTCTCAATGTTTGAACCTGTGAAGATTAAACTTTTTTTCAATTTCCGCAGTCCTTACTGCTATTTGGCGACTCGGTCGATGTTCCGTCTCATCGATAACTACAACGCCGAATTTGAGTGGCGGGTACTTGGGGGGTGGAGTGGTCGCTCCTCACCTGAGAGGGCGGCAAAGAAAATCCATATTGCCCGCCAGGATGGCAAACGCTGGGCTGCACGGCTGGGCATTCCCTTTGTGCCACCGCCAAAAACGACTGATCCTACTCGCGCCGGGGCCGGCTCATTGCTGGCAGAAGAACAGGGGCGACTGCGGGAGTACATTTTGCTAGTGATGCAGGCGGAGTGGAGTCAGGGGCTCGATATCGGAGATCTTGATGTGCTGCTTGGTGCGGGTACTCAGGCGGGTCTGGATCGGGATGAGCTGGCGGTTGCGGTTGATGATCCTGCACGCCATAAAGTGATGGAGGATAATTGGGCGCACGCGGAGGAATTGGGTGCCTATGGTGTGCCGATTTTTATGATTGGAGAAGAAATATTCTGGGGTAACGACCGCATAGAGTTTGCCGAAGAGTATCTGACAGAAATGGGTGCCAATTTGAAAGAGCCGTTGTAGTTGTAGGGAATCGCTAACTATTTTTTTTGGGAGGAGGTTATGGCAAGACTAGCTGGAAAGGTTGCGTTGATCACTGGAGCGGCGTCCGGGATGGGCCGCGAGCACTGTTTGCTGTTTGCTGAAGAAGGCGCAGTGACTATCGCTACCGATATTGATGCAGAAGGGTTGAAGGAGACGCTAGCGCAGGTTCATGCGCTTGGTGCGGAGGG
>QNFC01000125.1 GCA_003645395.1 Gammaproteobacteria bacterium | reverse complement strand
TCGAGAGCGCCGTATACAATGCGCTCCGCCTGAGCTTTCTTGCCGTCAACCATGATCACATTCATCAACTTCGCCAACGTTAGATCCCCAAATTTTGGATCAGCCAAGATCGTTCGTTTTGCTGGTGTTCTTCTTCTGGACATAGGTACTTAACCCGCAGTTTTAAAATAAAAGAGCCGCAACTTAGTCACGGCTCAATCAGACCTCGTCTTTGCTAGCGCGATAACCGATTAAATAGAAATTATCAAGATTTAGGGCGCTTCGTACCATATTTAGAGCGACCTTTCTTGCGATCAGCCACACCGGATGTATCAAGCGCACCACGAACTGTGTGGTAGCGAACCCCGGGCAAATCCTTAACACGACCACCACGTATAAGCACTAGCGAATGTTCTTGAAGGTTGTGCCCTTCGCCACCAATATATGTGGTTACTTCAAATCCATTGGTTAGCCGCACGCGCGCTACTTTTCTCAGTGCGGAGTTCGGCTTTTTAGGTGTTGTCGTATACACGCGAGTGCAGACCCCCCGCTTTTGCGGAGATGCCTCCAACGCAGGAACGTTTGACTTTTTACGCGGCCGCATTCGCGGCTTGCGCACCAGCTGATTGATGGTCGCCATCCAGCTTTCTGCCTTCTGTTAGTTAGGGATTTTGATACTCATTCGCCCCCTTTTTTAAAGGGGTGGTCTATGAGCGGCTGCGTAGTATATGGATCGACCTTAGACTCGTCAAGACAATTTAGCGGACTTAAGGCATTTGCTTCACCAGTTAAACCGCAGCAGCTTCGCCACCTGCTTCCGAGTCATGCTCCGCGCCTTGTGTCTCCGTGGAGTGGGCCTCATCGGGTTCCGGCGGCGACTCCCAAATATCCTCCACGGCCACAACTCGATCAGCCCGTTCTTGCCGCCTCTTCTTATGGTAAGCAAATCCAGTTCCGGCAGGTATGAGTCGACCGACTACAACGTTTTCTTTGAGCCCTCGCAAATCATCCCGCTTGCCGTTCACCGATGCCTCGGTAAGTACTCGGGTTGTTTCCTGGAAGGATGCTGCAGAGATGAACGATTCGGTAGCCAGCGACGCCTTGGTAATGCCCAGAAGTTGATGCTCATATACGCCGGGTTCCTTGCCTTCTTCGACAACTCGATTATTTTCCGCAACCATCGCGCCTCGGTCCAGTTGCTCTCCCCGCAGCAAGTTAGTGTCGCCCGGCTCGATGACCTCCACCCGACGCATCATCTGACGGAGAATCACTTCTATATGTTTATCATTGATTTTCACGCCCTGAAGACGGTAGACCTCTTGCACTTCATTAACCATATAGTTGGCCAACGCATCCACACCCAACAGGCGCAAAATATCATGGGGCACCGGCGAGCCATCGGCAATGATGTCGCCTCGTTGTACGTGCTCTCCGTCGTAGACGGTGATATGGTGGAACTTAGGTATCAGGAAAGCGTGCTGTTCGCGTTCTTCATCAGTGATAATCAGACGAATTTTGCCTTTGGTCTCCTTACCGAAAGAAACGACGCCGCTTCGCTCGGCCATAATCGCCGGCTCTTTTGGTTTACGTGCTTCGAATAGATCAGCTACTCGTGGCAAACCACCGGTAATATCTCGGGTTTTTGAGGACGCTTGCGGGATTCTTGCAAGCACGTCCCCAACCCCTATAGCCTGTTTATCAATCGCCGTTATTACAGCGCCAGACGGTAAAAAGTACTGAGCGGGTAAATCCGTACCAGGGATATTAATATCCTCCCCGTCTGCATCGACCAGTTTCACCATCGGTCGCAAATCACGCCCAGCTGACGTCCTCTGTTTTGGATCGATTACAACAACATTAGAAAGCCCGGTTGACTCGTCCACCTCACTACTAGTCGTCATTCCGTCGACGACTTCGACCAGTCGAACAAACCCAGCGAGCTCACTAACAACCGGATGGGTGTGGGGATCCCAGTTCACCGCAATTTCCCCGGCTTCCACAGCACCGCCGTCGTCTTTGGAGAGGATCGCGCCGTAAGGGATTTTATGGCGCTCCCGTTCGCGCTCCTGGCTATCGAGAATCACGACTTCGCCAGACCTTGAAACACTCACGAGATGACCGTCTGCATGCTTAACCGTTTTCACGTTTACTAGCTTGATCGTACCACTGACATTGGGTTGAATATTGTTGCTGGAAACACTCCTCGAAACCGCGCCACCAACATGAAAGGTACGCATAGTCAGCTGGGTACCTGGCTCGCCGATAGACTGAGCAGCGATAACGCCGACGGCCTCACCAACATTAACCATATGTCCACGCGCCAGATCCCGCCCATAACAAGCGGCACAAACCCCATGCCGAGCCTCACAACGAATCGCTGAACGAACGGTAACAGAGTCGATTCCCTTCTCTTCCAGCAAATCGACTGCATCTTCATCAAGCATATCGCCACGAGCCAAAACAACAGCGTCACCTGCACCTGGTTCGGTAACATCCCGCGCCAATACCCGACCAAGCACACGATCACGCAGCTGCTCAATGACTTCACCGCCTGCCAGAACCGCAGAAACATCAAGACCAACTTCAGCCCCGCAGTCCTCTTCAGTAACAACAAGGTCTTGTGCAACATCAACTAATCGCCGAGTCAGGTAACCTGAGTTAGCAGTTTTCAACGCTGTATCAGCCAGCCCTTTACGCGCGCCATGGGTCGAAATGAAGTACTGCAGCACATCAAGACCTTCACGAAAGTTTGCCGTTATTGGGGTTTCGATAATCGACCCATCTGGTTTCGCCATCAGCCCCCGCATGCCAGCAAGCTGACGAATCTGAGCGGCACTACCACGAGCACCAGAGTCGGCCATCATAAATATGGAGTTAAAGGAATCCTGTTCGACTTTATTGCCGTCGTGGTCGATCACCTGTTCGGTGCGCAACTCAGCCATCATCGCGTTGGCAACTTCTTCATTCGCATGAGACCAGATATCTACAACCTTGTTATACCGTTCGCCATCCGTCACCAGTCCTGACGCATACTGCTGCCCAATGTCCAAGACTTCTGCTTCCGCGATATCGAGAATCTTCTGCTTTGAATCTGGGGTTACCATGTCGCCAAGACAAATAGAAGTACCTGATCGAGTAGCAAACTGATACCCCGTATACATCAACTGATCGGCAAATATGACTGTTTCCTTCAAGCCGATGTTGCGATAGCAGTAGTTAATTAGGGCAGAAATGGCCTTTTTGTTTAGCGTACGGTCTACCATTTCGAACGGCATTCCGACAGGGATCACCTGCGATAACAATGCGCGGCCAACAGTCGTATCATGCAGTTGAGTGTGCTGGGTTACGTTTCCGTCGTCATCAACCGAGCCCTCGGTGATACGCACCCGAACCCGCGCATGTAAATCCACGACACCGGCGTCATAGGCGTGCCGCGCTTCAGTGACATTCGAAAATACTTTGCCCGTTCCAGCAGCCTCTGCTTTTTCGCGAGACATGTAGTAGAGGCCTAACACCACGTCTTGAGTTGGCACAATAATCGGCTCACCATTAGCAGGTGAAAGAATATTGTTGGAGGACATCATCAGCGTACGTGCTTCGAGCTGCGCCTCAAGGGTAAGCGGCACGTGCACTGCCATCTGGTCGCCATCGAAATCCGCATTAAAAGCAGTACAAACTAGAGGATGAAGCTGTATAGCCTTACCTTCAATCAACAGCGGTTCAAACGCCTGAATACCAAGACGATGAAGGGTCGGCGCGCGGTTTAACATTACCGGATGCTCCCGGATAACGCTCTCTAAAACACCCCATACTTCAGAGCCTGCCCGCTCCACCATTTTTTTAGCGGCCTTAATGGTCGTTGCAAGGCCAAGAGCCTCGAGCTTCCCAAAGACAAAGGGCTTAAACAGTTCCAGCGCCATTTTTTTCGGGAGCCCACATTGATGTAGTTTCAACTGCGGACCTACGATAATTACAGAACGACCGGAATAATCAACACGTTTCCCTAGCAAATTCTGCCGAAAGCGCCCCTGTTTGCCCTTGATCATATCCGCAAGGGATTTTAACGGACGGCGGTTTGTCCCAGTGATCGCGCGACCACGGCGACCGTTATCCAGAAGCGCATCGACGGACTCCTGGAGCATTCGCTTCTCGTTTCGCACAATAATATCTGGGGCATTGAGATCGAGTAACCGCTTCAAACGATTATTACGGTTTATTACCCGGCGATAGAGGTCATTCAAATCTGAAGTTGCAAATCTGCCCCCATCTAGTGGTACTAGCGGCCGCAATTCAGGCGGCAAAACGGGCAAAACGGTAAACACCATCCATTCCGGACGATTACCAGATCTAGAAAACCCCTCGATCAACTTCAGCCGCTTTACCAGCTTTTTATATTTCGTTTCGGAACCAGTTTCTGCAATTTCCTCCCGCAGATTGAGAGCTTCTGCTTCCAAGTCAACCATCGCCAGCAGCTTGCGAACCGATTCAGCGCCCATTCCGGCTACAAATTCATCGCCGTACTGTTCCCGGGCTTCAATATACTCTTCATCATTCAGTAGCTGGCCTCGTTCCAGAGGAGTCATCCCCGGCTCCGTCACTACATAGGCTTCAAAATAGAGCACACGCTCGAGTTCACCGAGTGCCATATCGAGAATCATCCCCATCCGCGAAGGAAGGGATTTTAAAAACCATATGTGAGCCACCGGACTGGCGAGATCTAAATGACCCATGCGCTCTCGGCGAGTTTTAGCCAGCGTGACTTCTACCCCACACTTTTCGCAGATTACCCCACGATGCTTTAGGCGCTTATATTTCCCGCAAAGACATTCATAATCCTTGATCGGACCAAATATCTTGGCGCAAAATAGACCATCGCGCTCGGGCTTAAAAGTGCGGTAGTTAATGGTTTCGGGCTTTTTAACCTCGCCCCACGACCAGGATCTGATTTTCTCCGGGGATGCCAACGATATCCGGAACGCATCAAAATCTTCAGCCTGGTAATTCTGCTGCATCAAGTTTAGAAATTCTTTCACGCGGCTATCTCCCGTCGAGATTTTGGATTTTTGTCAATTTAGCTAAGTTAGAGCACAGCTGATGGTCAATGGCTATCAACGCCAATATGCTCAATCTCGCTCGAGCTCGATATCGATCCCCAACGCACGAATCTCCTTTACCAAAACGTTAAAGGACTCAGGCATGCCTGCGTCGATGGTGTAGTTACCATCCACAATATTCTTATACATCCTGGTACGCCCGTTGACATCATCTGATTTCACAGTGAGCATTTCCTGCAAGGTATAAGCAGCGCCGTACGCTTCCAACGCCCATACCTCCATCTCACCAAACCGCTGGCCACCAAACTGCGCCTTCCCGCCTAATGGTTGTTGAGTAACCAGGCTGTATGGCCCGGTCGAACGAGCATGCATCTTGTCATCAACCAGATGATTTAGCTTGAGTACATACATATAGCCAACCGTCACTGGACGGTCGAATTGCTGACCAGTGCGTCCATCGAAAAGTATGGATTGCCCGGTCGGCGACAAATCTGCCAGGGCCAGCATATCTCTGATGTCATTTTCGCTGGCACCATCAAAGACCGGCGTCCCCATGGGGACGCC
>QNFC01000124.1 GCA_003645395.1 Gammaproteobacteria bacterium | reverse complement strand
TAGCCAGATAATAGGCGCGGATTTCAGTTGCCGGTGAGAGGCTGGCGGGCACGGAGGAGTCCGGCGACAGCACCAGCAGCAGCTGGCGTAATTCCGCCGCCACCTGTTGGACTCGCTCAACCGACTGTTGCCCGGCAATGGCTGCTTGTAACGACTGGGCATAATCTAGTAGAGCGCTTACTTTATCGACCTCGGTGTTATCAGCAACTACGTCGCCTGCGGGCGCGGTCAATAGCGCAGCTTTGTTCACCAACACCTGGGCAAACTCGGTCATCTCCTGGTATTCACCGGCATCGATGATCCGGCCGTCGGCGACGGCGCTGGGGTAATCAGCGCCGATATATTCGGCCAGTTGGGCCATCTGCCTTATTTTGTCCGGCTGATCAGCGGCCCAGGCCGACCCAGCAAGTGACCCAAACAGGCAAGCCCAGATCAGCGGCATGGTCGCCAAACGCCAGCCGGTACCGGGTTGACGCCACCCAGAAGTTACCCAACACAAAGGTGTCCAGAGAAAAATTTGTCGGCAGAAGCGCATGTTCAAGTTACCTATGATCGACCCACCAAAAGGCGGTAACGTCGATAGTCGATTGCAGGATATGTTATGAGAATGATTCTCAATACTAACCCCTATAGCGGCTATAGAGTCAACGACTAAATTGATTTATGTGAACTGGTAGTGATCCCCTTGGGGCATCAATGGCCGCGTGCAGGGCTTTGCCTCGGCCTTAGTTCAGCCGGTTCCGGCAGCGGTCGTTGTAACGGTGCCACGAGGGTATTGAAATTGTTGATCGGCCTAAAAATGAAACCGTGTACTCAATAGATAACTCCAATCATGGTTTCGGTTGATGTCCTGAACAATCCCGCCTTCGATCACCAGTTTTGGGTGAATCCACTGCAAGCCAACAGTGATCTGCTGGGTAACCGTTTTACCCTGTTGCCAACGACCATTGAATTCCATAACGGCGAATGTTTCTGCGACGATGCCCCAGTCAGGCCGCTGGTCTGGCAATAGTCGATATTGCCAGGAGAGGTCGTAACGGCCGCTATCGGGCCGGTTGTTCTGGCCGGGTTGGTAGAGCAGGTCAATATCAATTTCGTGACGGTTTTCAAAATGGGTGAAGATAAAACCCGCCTGCAGGGCCGTATTTATGAAACCATAAGCAGACATCAATAGGCATTGCTAGCAGTTCCTGGTGAGCACATTCGGGGCAGGTAAGTTTTGAATCGGTAACCGATTCGATCATTAATTAACTCCCGTTCTGGTAAGGGTGGGCTGACTGGGTGCCACTGCGCTGGACAAAGCGGATGATTCGAAATTGACAATAGTTATACAGACCCGAATAAGGGCTGAAAATTTCATCGGTAATACCGGAGCTAGCCATCCCTGCCCGCAAAGCTGATGAATACCGCTGCGATTGCGACTTTAACTTGCACAGCGACAAATGCATGTGTGGCCAATTTCTGTCCTGTTGATGCTGGGGCGATTTCGATTTAATGATCGGTTGATACCGGCCCCTGTGGCAGGTTGATCTGAAACCGCGTGATCCCGTGGTTGGATGTCACCGTAATCCGGCCGCCGTGGGCCTTGATTATCGATTGAACAATTGCCAGGCCTAGTCCGGTGCCAGCGCCCTGCTGGCGTGACGGGTCAGCGCGATAGAAACGATCGAACAGCTTGGGTAAATGTTCGCCAGGGATCTCTTTACCACTGTTTTCGACCAGGATCTGGACTGTTTCGCCACCCTTCAGGTTGAGTGAAATCTGTACGGTGCCGCCGTCGGCTGAATAGCGAATAGCATTGGAGAGCAGGTTGTTCAATGCCCGTTTGAGCATCAGGCGGTCACCGGTAAAAACCGCGTCACCGTTGACGGCCAAGCTGATATGGCGCTCTTCGGCCCAGGCGCTGTAATAGTCGAACAGTGCTTCTACCTCATCAAGTAGCTGGAATTTGGAGAGGTTTTTTATCGCCAGGGTGTTGTCGGTTCGGGCAATGAACAGCATGTCGTTAACCATCTGTGCCAGCCGTTCATATTCTTCCAGGTTCGAGCCTAGAATTTCACGATATTGGTCAGCGGTGCGGGGTCTGGAAAGGGCCACCTGGGACTGGGTCATCAGGTTGCTGACGGGGGTGCGCAGCTCATGGGCGATATCGGCATTGAAATCCCGAAGGCGGTGAATCGCCGCAGTGATGCGGTCTAGCATTTCATTAACCGACGTCGCAAGACCCGCAAGCTCATAAGGAACGGCCGTAGGGGTTAGGCGGGTCTCCAGTTTGTTGGCACTGATGCGGCCAATTTGGGTAACCATTCGGCGCAGGGGTGCATGGCCCTGGCGCACCGCCAGCCAGCCCATTAAGCTCATTGTCACGATGCCGGTGGCAATCATTAGCCACAAGGTCTGCCGAAAAGTGGTAAGAAACTGCAAATGGTGGTCGATGGGCACCGCAACGGCCATCCGGTAGGTGCTGTTAGCGGGTGTGGTCATGGGCTTAATCGGCCGCGTTAGCGCCCGATAACTATGGCCCTTGTGTACCCACAAGCGGGGCTGAGTGCTGTCACGGGCGTTGCTATCCAGGGCAATAAAGCTTGTGAGGTCTGGTCCTGGGCTGGTGTAAATTGCTGCTGTATCGCCAGTGATAATCGCCAGCGAGGCGTGGTGATGGCCCACCAGGATGTCATCAAATCTCTGCTGTAGAGGGGTTAAGGTGTCACCTGCCCTGTCGGTTGCCAGGGCTTGTTCCACCGCCGTTGCGATAATGTTCAACTCGTTAGTGTCGCCCGCCTCAAAATGGCGCTCTGCAGATTGGCTGATTACCCAGCCAAACACCGGAAACACAATCGAGGCCGCTATCGCAAACAGCAAAGTGAGTCGCAGCGCCAGCGACAGGGGCCGCCTCATCGCGTTGTTAAACCTGGTTTGGAACATCAAGCAGATAGCCCATGCCACGCAATGTCTGGATTAGTTTGGGCTCGAAATCATCATCGATTTTTGCCCGTAGCCGGCGGATGGCCACGTCGATAATGTTGCTATCGCTGTTGAAATTCATGTCCCAAACCAGGGAGGCAATCAGGGAGCGCGTTAATACCTCACCCTGATGACGCATAAACAATTCCAGCAAGTTGAATTCCTTGGCGGTAAGGGCAAGACGTCGCCCCGCGCGGGTAACCCGCCGCCGCATCAGGTCAAGCTCCAAATCGGCAACCACCAGCCTGGTTTCTGCTACCGGAGCAGCTGCCCGGCGTAGTAGCGTGCGCACTCGCGCCAGTAACTCTGCAAACGCAAAAGGTTTAACCAAGTAATCATCAGCACCGAGTTCCAGCCCTTTGACGCGATCATCGACGTCACCACGGGCGGTCAGCAACAGCACTGGTAACTGCTGCCCGGCATCGCGCAGTGACCGCAGGATGCTCCAGCCGTCGAGCTGGGGCAGCATCACATCCAGAATAATCAGGTCGTAGGTCTGGGTCATGGCCAGGTGCTGACCGTCGCGGCCATTACGGGCCAGTTCCACCACAAAGCCGGCTTCGCTGAGCCCCTGACGAAGATAATCGCCGGTCTTTGTTTCGTCTTCGGTGATCAGGATTCTCATAACGCATTACACACCTGAATTTGGCGCTGATAGTCCATCTGCGCTGAGGAGAGCATGCCAGCATCCGCGTTTAGTATGCAGGCCCGGAATGGCGACCAGACTAGCGTAATGCAGTTGCCAGCAAGATGACGCCAAGATTACAAATTTGTAATGTTTGTGTCATCACCGTGACAGGCAACCACCGTTACATTAGCTGCAAAACGACTGCCTAGGTAGACAACGGTGGCCCCTGTCATCTGGATAAATGACTTGGCAGTATTCGCCAGCATCTGACCTGCCGTTACATCGGCCCTCGTGAATTTCCCCCCTGAAAATTGATTAAGGACAGCCCTATGACCCAACCCCTGGCAAGACGCAAATTTCTACAGGGTGCAGCCGCCAGTGGCTTGCTGCTGGGCCTCTCACCTAAATTTTCGCCCGCCTGGGGGCAAGAGTTTGCCACCACGGTTACCGGCAGTGCGCCGGTCCTGTCAGGGACTGAATTTGACCTGACAATTGCCCAGACCCTGGTCAATTTCACCGGCAGCCCCCGAGTGGCTACTACCATTAATGGGTCAATTCCCGCCCCCATTTTACGCTGGCGCGAGGGCGATACTGTCACCCTGCGAGTGACCAACCGGCTGGCGGTATCAACGTCGATTCACTGGCATGGCATTATTCTGCCGTATCAGATGGATGGTGTGCCCGGCGTGAGCTTCCAGGGCATCGCCCCGGGGGAGACCTTTATTTACCGTTTCAAGGTGCAGCAGTCTGGCACTTACTGGTACCACTCGCACAGTGGTTTTCAGGAACAGACTGGCATGTATGGCGCGATAATTATCGACCCGGTGCGGGGGTATCGCATCCGCGCTGATCGTGACTATGTGGTGCAACTCTCCGACTGGACCGATGAAGACCCGATGGCGCTGTTCGCCAAGCTCAAAAAACAGAGTGACTATTACAACTTCAATCAACTCACAGCCGGTGATTTTATTGATGATGTTGCCGGCGAGGGTGTCCGTGGCGCATTAGATAAGCGCAGTATGTGGAACCGAATGCGCATGAACCCGACCGACCTGGCCGATATTTCGGCGTTTACTTACACCTTTTTGATGAACGGTACCCCGCCAGATGGTAACTGGACCGGGCTGTTCAGTCCCGGTGAGAGAGTCCGGTTGCGCTTTATCGGCAGTGGCACCCAAAGCTTTTTTGATGTGCGTATCCCCGGATTAAAAATGACCGTGGTGCAGGTCGATGGCCAGGACGTTGAGCCCATAACGGTTGATGAATTTCGCTTTGGACCGGGTGAAACTTATGACGTGATTGTCACCCCAGAGGGTGATCAGCCCTACACGATTTTCGCACAGGCGATGGATCGTACCGGCTATGCCAGGGGTACGCTTACCCCTAGACGTGGCATGGCCGCTGAGGTGCCTGCACTGGACAAACCTGAATGGCTGACCATGACCGACATGATGGGTGCCATGGGCGGCGCTGCCAAACCCATGGGGCATGGTGGTAACGCCATGCATGGCACCATGAAGATGGATCCGAATCCTGTCCATGTCCGCCACGCATCGTCTGAATATGGTCCCGGTGTCGATATGCGGGTAGATAATCCGCGAACCAATCTCGACGATCCAGGTATTGGTCTGCGTAACAATGGCCGCCGGGTGCTGACCTATGCTGATCTGCACACCCTCGGCGGGCCGCTGGACAGTCGCGATGCAGAACGTGAGTTAGAACTCCACCTGACCGGCAACATGGAGCGTTACAGCTGGTCGCTGGATGGGCTCGAATTCGGCAAGTCGACACCGGTGCATTTTCGCCATGGCGAGCGGCTGCGGGTGATTCTGCACAACGACACCATGATGACCCACCCGATGCACCTGCACGGCCTCTGGAGTGAGCAGCAAACCGCCGATGGCCAGTTCCTGGCCAGGCGCCACACCATCAGCGTGCAACCGGCTCAACGGGTGAATTTTCTGGTTACCGCCGATGCCCTGGGCCGCTGGGCCTGGCACTGTCATTTGCTTTACCACATGGACGCGGGCATATTTCGCCAGGTAGTGGTGGCATGAGCGGGCGCTTTTTCAACCACAAAGGGTGCGGCATTGT
>QNFC01000123.1 GCA_003645395.1 Gammaproteobacteria bacterium | reverse complement strand
GCCGGGCCGATGCGCTGGTTACCGGCCCACTAGATAAAGCGGTCATCAACCAGGCCGGTATTGCTTTCACTGGCCACACCGAGTTACTCGCCCAACTAACCGACACACCGGACGTCGTTATGTTGCTGGCGACGACCCAACTAAGAGTCGCCCTACTGACAACCCATTTACCACTTCGCGATGTCGCTACGGCCATCACCGCCGAAAAGCTGACTACAACATTGAATATCATCCACCGCGAAATGCGCCGCCTTTATCAGTTAACTAATCCACGCATCGCGGTGTGCGGCCTGAACCCTCATGCCGGCGACGGCGGCTACCTGGGCAATGAAGAACAGCAGATTATTCAACCTGTGCTGAATCGTCTACGCCGACAGGGCATGCAGCTAATCGGGCCACTGCCCGCAGATAGTGCGTTTACCCCACGAGCGTTATCCAATTGCGACCTGGTACTTGCGATGTATCACGACCAGGGCCTGCCGGTGCTAAAACACAACGCCGGACAGAACGCAGTTAACATCACCCTGGGACTGCCGATCGTACGCACGTCTGTCGATCACGGCACAGCTTATGACCTGGCCGGCAGCGGCCAGGCAAACCCAGACAGCTTTGAGCGAGCAATTCGAACCGCTATTGACCTGAGTCACCCACAATGAGCCAGCACCGACCGCGCAAGCGCTTTGGTCAGCATTTTTTGACCGATGAGTTCGCCATCAACGAAATTATGGAGCTAATCGATTACCGCCCGGAAGCAACCCTGGTAGAGATTGGCCCTGGTCAGGGAGTGCTCACTGCTCCGCTGCTGGAGCGTTGTGCCCAATTAATCGCCATAGAAATCGACCGCGACCTGTCAGCACATTTACGTCATCGCTTCGCTGATCAGCCCAAGTTTCGGCTAATCGAAATTGATGCGCTCAAACTACAGCTCAGCGACATCTTCGATGGACCAGTCACCGTGGTAGGAAATCTACCCTACAACATTTCTACGCCGCTGCTGTTCCACCTATTCGCTCAGCGCCTGCAGATAGAATCCATGCTGTTCATGCTGCAGAAAGAGGTAGTTGAGCGCATGGCGGCGAGGCCAGGCAGCAAACGTTACGGCCGGCTAAGTGTGATGACCCAGTACTATTGCGTCGTCGAGCCGCTGATTGAAATTCCACCCAGCGCTTTCGAGCCACCACCCAAAGTTGACTCACAGATGGTTCGTTTGCACCCGCGGCAAACTACACTGGCGAACTCCCAGTTTGAACAATCGTTGAGCAAACTCGTCACCGCCGCTTTCGCTCACCGGCGCAAGACCTTGCGCAATACCTTAGCCGGGCTATGTGATGCTGAAACCATAATCGCGGCCGGCTGTGATCCCGCGGCAAGGGCAGAAACACTCAGCCTGGAAGATTTCGTTACCCTTGCCAGTACACTGTACAACAGCAAGGAATAACTCCAGCGATTACTTAATCAACTCAGCCGGCGGCAGATCACTGATTTCCGCCACCGCGGACTCGATCCATTGCTCAACTTCAGCAGTAATCTCTTCAATACTCTTGTCCGCCATATCGATGGGTGCACCGATCCGAAACACCACCTCGCCTGGCTGTTTAGTAAATTCGCGCCGGGCCCAGCACTGTCCCGCATTATGTGCGATCGGGAGTATTCGATAGCCAGATTCTTTGGCCAGTATTGCCCCGCCCTGCCGGTAGCGACGATGGGTGCCCGGCGCGGTCCGGGTTCCTTCAGGAAATACCACCACCGATATGCCTTTTTGCAACCGATCGGTGCCCTGGTCAACAATCTGCGCCATCGCCTTTTTCCCAGCTTTTCGGTCAATCGCAATGGGCATCACCATCGCTAGCCCCCAACCAAAAACTGGTACCCGCAACAACTCCTGTTTGATTACCCAGGTAATCGGTTGAAAAATTACCTGCAAGGCGAGTGTCTCCAGGGTTGATTGATGTTTGGACAACACAACTGTCGCGCCACCTGCGACATGCTCCAGCCCCTCAACCCGATAGCGAATACCACAGGTTATTCGCAGCCAGGCCAGCATCGCCCTCGACCAGGTGCTCGTAACTTTAAAACGATACCGAAACGGGGCGAATGCCAGCAATAACAGTGCAAACAGTGTGACCGGGATGGTAATTACCATCCCGGTCGAAAACAGTAACGAACGCAATAGTTTCACTGCGTAATCCCCAGTAATCGGTCAACCCATTCGGCCAAAGTGGGATAGTCACCCGCATCACCTACTCGTACACCGTTGATGTCTACCTCTGCTGCGGCGGCCAGGTCACGTTCAGCATCCCCTACCAAGACTGCCTGATCCGCGCTAAAGCCAAAACAGTTCATTACCCGGTGCAGCATGCCCGCGGCAGGTTTACGGCAATCACAATCCGCATCAGCCAGGTGGGGGCAAAACAGCACAGCTTCGACCTGTGCCCCCTGGCGGGCAAGCAGAGTCGCCATTTTTCGATGCATAGCGAAGAGTTCACTGCGACCGTAATAATTGCGACCAATTCCAGACTGGTTGGTCACGACGGCTAGCTTGCATCCGGCGGCGTAAAGTCTGGCCATCGCTTCAATGCTGCCATCAATGGGCCGCCATTGATCGGCTGAACGCACGTATTCGGATGAGTCATGGTTGATCACACCATCCCGGTCCAGCAGCACCCAGCGCACTGGCAGTGTCTGCCATAGGGGCAAGCTCATTGCTACTGTTTAACCCTGCAAGCAGGAGAAGTCAGCGACCTGCAGAAACAATTCGCGCATCTGTCGCAACAACGCCAGCCGGTTATCCCGCAATTGCTTGTCGTCGGCCATCACCATCACCGCATCGAAAAACCCATCTACCACCTCGCGTAGACCTGCTAACTGTTGACACACAGCCAAATAATCCCTGTCTGCAATGATTGGTAGAACAGCCTGTTCACAAACCTGCAATGCCTGATAGAGCACCTGTTCTTCCGGTTCGACCAGCAACTCCGCATCAACGTCGCCCGTAACATTTTCTGCAGATTTATTGAGAATATTTGCTACGCGCTTATTGGCTGCAGCCAAACTCGCAGCTGCCGGATTACTCCGAAACTGCTGCACCGCCTGTAGTCTTCCCTGAGCGTCCAGTAGTCGCGAGGGCTTAACTGCAAGAACCGCTTCAATTTCATCATGCGCGTACCCGGCACTCTCTGCATAGCCCCGGTAACGGTCGCTAACAAAATTATTCACCCGTCCTGCTAATGCATTATCCTGTAGAGCCTCAGGCAATCCAGCCACGGCCTCTTCAAGTAGCGGGAATAGTTGCAGATCAAGTCCAAATTCCAGCTGAATACGTAATACTCCCAATGCCGCGCGACGCAGCCCGAACGGGTCTTTGTCACCGCTAGGGATTGCACCGATGGCAAAAATACCCACCAACGTATCGACGCGATCTGCCAGTGCCAATGCGGCACCCAACACGGTTTTGGGTAACTCATCGCCAGCAAAACGCGGTAGATAATGTTCACGAATCGCCTCACCAACCGCATCATCCAGCCCATCCGCACGCGCGTAATACTGGCCCATCATCCCCTGCAGCGCAGGAAATTCTCCGACCATATCGGAAAGTAAATCAGCCTTACACAAAACAGCCGCATCTTCAGATAATTGAACGTCCAACTCACTATCAACGGCGGTGAGAATAACTTTTAGCAGCCGGGTTAGGCGTTCGCTTTTATCCGCCAGCGTGCCTAATTTCTGCTGAAAAACCACTGCCGAAAGCCCCGCAGCCAGTTGGCGCAGGCTACGTTTACAATCGTTCTCCCAGAAAAACTGAGCATCAGCCAACCGCGCGCGTAATACTCGCTGATTACCGGCCACGATCAGGCTACTATCCGGGCTATCGAGATTGGAGATGGTGATAAAATGGGCCAGTAACCGCTGCTCATCATCTAATAGATGAAAATATTTCTGGTGATCGCCCATGGAGGCAATCAAGGCCTCCGCCGGGACCTGTAAAAACTCGTCATCAAAATTGCCTAGTACCGCCTGCGGCCATTCCACCAGACTGGTAACTTCATCGAGGAGCGCCGGCTCTAACACGACCGAGCCACCCACGCCCTTCGCGAGAGTCTCAGCCTGGGCAACGATCAGGTCCTGACGTTCCGCATAATCCGCCACCACATGGGCATCTCGCAACGCACCGAGATAGCTGTCGGCATCTGCCAGGCAAATATCGTGATTAGCGTGAAAACGATGCCCGCGGCTGTTACGCCCAGACCGAATGCCGAACAAATCAAAATCAACAACTTCGCTGCCCAACAGTGCCACCAGCCAGTGGACCGGGCGAACAAACTCACCATCACCTGCCCCCCAGCGCATCCGTCGGTCAATCGGCAGCTGGCGCACGGCTTCGAGCACCATTGTCGGCACCAGGTCGACGGCCATTTTGCCTGGCTGCAAGTTGCGGTAGGTGAGCCACTCACCTTTATCGGTGCTCAGCGTTTCCAAATCTTGGGGTTCCACTCCGCACGAGCGGGCAAATCCTAGCGTTGCTTTGGTCGGCGCACCGGCCTCATCCCATGCCGCCTTAACGGCTGGACCACGCCGTTCCAACTGCTGGTCGGGCTGGCGTTGCGCAACCTGATTGACGCTAACTGCCAACCGACGCGGGGCAGCATATCGGGCCACCTGATCGGCCGTTTCAATAAGCTGCGCTGCCATCAGTTTTTGCGCCAGAGTATCGGCGAATGAATCTGCCAACCGCTTTAATGATTTCGGCGGTAACTCTTCGGTTCCGATCTCAATCAATAGGGTCGATGCGTTATCCATGGCTCGACTCCTCGGCATCCGTTTGCAAACCCGCAGCATATTTTTCAGCCACCGCTCGCGACAAAGTCCGTACCCGAAGGATATAACGCGCTCGTTCGGTCACTCCAATAGCTCTGCGCGCATCCAGTAGATTAAATGCATGCGAGGCCTTCAGCACCTGCTCGTACGCTGGTAGTGGCAGCCCTGCTTCCACCAATGCCATACATTGGCGCTCATTAGCATCAAACTGGCTGCGCAGCTGTTCAACATCTGCCCACTCAAAGTTATAGGCAGACTGCTCCACTTCATTCTGATGAAACACGTCGCCATAGGTAACCGTGCCGTTGGCGCCCTCGACCCAGACCAGGTCATAAACACTGTCGACCCCCTGCAGGTACATAGCGATACGCTCTAATCCGTAGGTAATCTCGGCAGTTACCGGCCGACAGGCGATGCCGCCAACCTGCTGAAAATAGGTGAACTGAGTGACTTCCATGCCATTAAGCCAGACTTCCCAACCCAGTCCCCAGGCTCCGAGGGTCGGCGACTCCCAATTGTCTTCCACAAAACGAATATCGTTACGCAAGGTATCGACCCCCAATGCGCGCAAAGATTCCAGATAAAGATCCTGAATGTTTTCCGGCGATGGCTTGATGACTACCTGATATTGATAGTAGTGCTGCAGGCGGTTGGGGTTGTCGCCATAGCGGCCATCGGTGGGGCGGCGCGATGGTTGCACGTAAGCCGCAGCCCAGCTGTCGGGGCCGATAGCACGCAGAAACGTTGCCGGGTGGAAGGTGCCTGCACCCACCTCCATGTCGTAAGGCTGTAACAGCACGCAGCCTTGCTCGGCCCAATACTGCTGCAGTCGCAACAGCATATCCTGAAACGTCAACGTATCGCCCGCTGGCGTCGGTGTAGAAACAATCATGATGGG
>QNFC01000122.1 GCA_003645395.1 Gammaproteobacteria bacterium | reverse complement strand
TGGTTTGACCGGGTTTTGATCTGCTCAAGATAGTCACAGGCGTGCACGTCAAAGCAGACGCCCGCAGCCAGCGGCCATAGCACGCGAAACAGCAAGCCATAAATATGTTGATGGCTGACGGTCGCAAGAACCAGAGGCGATGGCCCTGTTTGGGGGTGCCCCCACAACTGGTCCAAATGGGCGACTTCGTTACTTAATTGCTGTAGGGTTTTGTCAATTGCCTGCGGCTCACCGCTCGACCCGGAAGTAAACACTTTTAGTAATACAGCATCGCGATCAATGGTCAGGTGCGCAAAATCGGCAATCACGTCATCGAGTTGCTGGTCCTGGCAAGCGGGGGCCGTTGGTGTCTCTACCAGTTCGTCAAAGTCCCCGATAAATGCATCGACCTGATCGGCAAGTTTAGCGACCAGTGCCGGGTGCTGATTACCTGGCAGGTAGGCAACTTTCCCCAGCGACCAGAGTGCATAAAGAATGGCCGCAAACTCACCCGCATCGTCGTGATAAAGAGCCCAGCGTTGTTCACTACGGGGTTGTAGAAGTTGTCGCCAGCCGGCGACTCTGCCTAACCAGTTCTGCCAGTCAAGCACTGCGCAGGCATTAACCGCCACTGGCATGTCGATTGACCGGTCTGCAGCCAGCAACTTTTCAATGGCGACATAACTACTCATGGGCGTTTTTCATCACCCGTTGCCGCACCAGCCATTCGCCTGCAAACAAAGTGCCCATAAGCAGATAGGAGATGAGACCGTTGTATAACGCCCATAATGAATCTGACCCAAGCAGGGTGATCAACAGGGCAGTCAGGCCGTTTAGCGCAAAAAACGCACACCAGACTTTGGTTACCTGGCGGGTATAGCGCACACCCTGCTCGGGTAAGTCCGGGTCCTGCAGGCGGGCAATTCTTTCGATCATTGAAGGTGGGCTTTTCAGGCTCCACAAAAAGAGGACCAAAAAACTGGCGCTTACCAATACGGGATAAATCTTGAGCCCCAGGGGGGTGTTAAACCACCAGGTCCATATTCCCAACAGGGATAACAATGGAATCCAGAACCAGTGATTCAGGGGGGATTTCTCAAGCGTAGATAAGCGAATTATCGCTATCGCAATGAGTAGTAATACCAGGTGACGCGGATCAAAATGCTGTAGACCGAAGTAGACGGCCAACGGATACAGCAACGTGATGACGATCAGAACAATACGTTTAAGCGCTGACATGTCAGCCGACTTATTCGTCTAACAGGGTTTCGACGGCGACGACGATATCTCCAACGGTGCGTACGCTCTTAAAGTCTTCCGGTTTAATTTTTTTACCGGTTATTTTTTTAAGTTCTACCATCAGGTCAACGGCATCGATACTGTCAATATCAAGGTCTTCGTAGAGGTGGGAATCGAGACTAATGTCACTGGCGTTCAGTTCAAACAACTCGACCAGTGCGGCGGTGATTGCGGATTGGATTTCGCTTTTTTGAAGCATCACTATTCTCCGCGGCGATTGGCATCAACGAAAAGTGTCAGATTGTGCACACTAGCGAAGTGCTCTTTGATCTGCTCTGACTCCGCATCACCCTTTATGCCGTAGCGCTTTTGCAGAGCCAGTCCTAGTTCCAGGGCATCAATAGAATCTAGTCCTAATCCTTCAACGAACAGTGCTTCATTGCTATCAATGTCAGTAACCGAAATATCTTCCAGGTCGAGCGTGTCGATAATCAGTTGCTTGAGCTCCTGCTCCAGTGCATTCATGTTTGAGTGATCTCCTTAGAAAAAAATTGTTCTAGAAACCGCGTTAATTGCCGCGCAGACCGTGTTTGCGTCGGCATATCCTGAAACTCCTGAATGTTTAAATTGGGTCGCAGCATAAGGGAAAAGTGCGTGCGGCGCTCGGGGATTTGATGCCATTTGAGTTCTTTGGTCAGCGAAGTGGGATTTAACGAGAGGATAACCGGTGTGATATCTGAGTTGGTGCGTAGCGCAATATTGGCCGCCCCACGGGGCATTGAAATAGGTTGGCCAGGGGTGGTGCGGGTTCCTTCCGGGAAAACGATCAAACTGTTCCCCCGTTGTAGCGATTGCGCTGCTGATTGTATGACCTGTTCAGGACTATCGTTGGCGATATAGCCAGCGACCTTGATTGGGCCACGCATGAACGGGTTGTTTAGCAAACTACTTTTTACCACGCAGTCCGCTCTTTTAATGAAGGCAATTAGAAATACAACGTCGATTAACGAAGGGTGATTGGCAAAAATAAGCTGCCCCGGTCGATTTAATTCAGTCCGGTTAGTGACGGAATAAGTGAGCACCCCCAGCCAGCGCATCATCTCAACAAACGCGCGAAACGCATAATGGACCAAAGCCTTGGCACGGCGCTCGCGTTGCAAATCGCCCCCCGGCAGCAGATAAAGCACGGGGATAGCCAGCCAGGGCAGGATAAGCCCCCCGAGCCCAAACATCAGAAAGCTAAACCCGGTTGCCAGCAGTCGCCAGGCCTTATTGAGCGCGGTTAGCATTTGCGGCCATGCCAGGCTTGGTCCAGTGCCATCCGTGACGTTTTCCAGATAACGTTAGTTCTTTGACCGTTGGGCTTAATAGGAATTTTAGAAATGCTAGTGGGGGCGGTCCATCAGCAGTGGTAGAGATTGCCATGGTGTCAGCGGCTGTCGGGGTGTCAGGGTTCTTACAGATGGAAAAAGTCAGATGTAAGTCATTGCCCTGCCGGGGGCCGGTTTCAGTGCTCGACGGAGCGGGAGCAACTAGAAAAGCGATGGCAAAAGGGTGGCGCGGACTCCCTTCCTGACCAGCATAGATTTCCGGTACCGGCTCGTCATAAACGACGCAAAGTAGGTGTTGGCTACTTTGCTCATCCATAATGGCGACGGCTTCTAGCAAGGTGGTGCTCAGGTCGGCTGATAACGCAGTGATACTGCTGGGGTTTTTTGTGGCAATGGACATTACCCCGGCAATGGCGTTATGGACGGATAAACTGAATTGCGTGGGTGACAATGGCTCCTGGCCAGCTAGCGATTTTAATAGTCCAACCGTCCTCTCTAATTCACCGTGGCGACTGCTGAAAACATAAGGAATATCGGTATCCACATCCTCCAACAGCGGGAAGGCCACTGACAGCGCCATTTTGCCCAGAGAGCTCAGCCGCCGGCGTAACATGGGCGGGATACCGGACACATCAGGCCGGCTACCGGCTTGAGGGATTGCGTGTCCAGCAGCCCAGGCTTTCCACTCTTCAAGAGCATGAATTCCTGGCATCCACGCGGACCAGCCTTTGATGATTAATGAAGAAGAGCTCATGCGATTCCGTGTGTACTAACAATAGCCCTGTCAACCGGCGCAAGCCAGTCCGGTAGGCCGTAGTGAGCGTTGCTCTGTCATGACAACGTACTAAGCCGACAGGTCAGACCAAAAATGAATGGCGCATTTTACTAATAAAAAAGGGTTCTGAAAAAGCTCAGGGCAAGTTCCTCGTGTGTTTGTGACCAAGGGCTATACTAGCGGTCCCTTATCAACACCTTTGTAAAGGAAAAAACATGAAAATGCGTTCGATATTCCTGGTCATTTCTTTATTGGCTCTCTCCGCAACCAGTCAAGCACGAGATGACAAATTACTCATGCCCATTAGTGCGGCGATGACTTCTGCGGCTGCACAGGAACAACTGAATCCAGACATCAAGTTCTATTTCGGTAAAGACTCTGCCAAGTACACTTCGAAAATTGGTACTTATACCGCCAACCGTAAGACTAACGCATTTAACAAATCTGACGAAGTAGCCTGTCAATGGGTTTTCCTCAGTGCGCTGCTCGCGTTGCAGGACCGGGCTGTGCAGCAGGGCGGTAACGCGGTAGTCGACATTCACAGCGACTATAAAAAGAACCCAATGTTCAGCGCCGAAAACTATGAGTGCCATGCCGGTGCAATCATGGCCGGTGTAGCGCTGAGAGGCACCGTCGTCAAACAGTAACCATTGGGCGAATGGGGTAGCGTCGACCTGTGGCTTTGGCACGATCTTCATCTCCTGTCATCGCGGCAGGTTGACGAATACCAACAGCCCTTTAGTGCCAGCGAAAGCCTGCGCTTAGGTCGAATTAATGATCAGCGCAGGAAACTGGAGTATATCGGTGGTCATCATCTGCTCCGTCGGATGCTTGATCACCTTTACCCTAACTGGTTTTCAACGCTCTACATTGAGCACCCCGGAGAGGGTGCTCCATTTTTAAATGGTGTAAACCCACTTGGTATCGAGTTTAATCTCTCGCACAGTGGCAATACAGTTTGTTGTGCGGTTGGTACTAATCACCGGATTGGGTTGGATATCGAATCCCCAACCAGGCGCCGTCCCATACAGGAGATGGCGGACACCTATTTTTCCCGAAGCGAAGCTCAGCAGCTCACGAGGCTTCCGGGAAGCGCGAAGCTAGACTACTTCTATCGAACCTGGACCCTAAAAGAGAGTTTGCTAAAAGCACGGCGGAGCAGTCTGAGCAGCGTCAATATGAAGGTTGAATTTCGCTGTCTGGCTAATCCACCAATTCCGATCAGCGCGGAGGGTCTGCCCTGGTATTGCTATAGCTTTCGGAATGGCCGCAATTATCTGGCGTTATCCCTTTCCAGACCACTAGTTAGCCCCCTTCGGCTCGAGTCATTTAACGCCGACCTTGGCGCCGGTTCCGTTACTCACCCTCCAATAGCCCTCTATACACCTCGGTTATGAGTGCCGAAACGCGCTTTTTTGGCTCCTGGGGAACGGTTAATTGGGAGTGCCATCGTGGCAATGGGTCAGTATTTGCGGAACTGGCTGGCACCACCAAAGACGTGGTGCCTGGCTTTGGTGATCTGTTGCGTACTGGCGTCTCCGGTCGGCTAAAATAGCGAGGCTCCGACACTGCTTTTTTCCTGTTGGTTTTGACTCCACACCGGTTTGTTGCTGGCGTTACTTTTGGACGCTGAATGTACCCGACCCCCATCAAAAAAACCCTGATCAAATTCCATGAATGAAATCGTATTAATTAATGTTAGCGGCGGTGACCGCCCCGGCCTGTCAGCGGCGCTCACAGCCGTATTGGCGGATTACGATGTGCCGGTGTTGGATATCGGCCAGGCGTCGATTCACGCCGAGTTGTCGCTGGGGATTCTGGTACAGATTCCAACAGCGACGGAATCGGCGGCGGTGCTGAAGGATATTCTGTTTAAAGCCCATGAGATGGACGTGCAGATTTCGTTCACGCCCATCTCTGAAGAACGCTATGAGACCTGGGTGAAAGGTCAGGGCAAGGCGCGCCACATTGTCACCCTGCTGGCGCGGCAGTTGCATTCGGCGCATCTGGCGGCGGTGACTCGCGTGGTGGCCGAGCATGGTTTGAATATCGACAAAATTACCCGCCTGAGTGGTCGCCAGACTTTAGATGAAACTAGCAGTGAAGCGGGGTCCGCCTGCGTGGAGTTTTCTATTCGCGGTGATGTGGATCGGGCGGATTTGCAGGCTGACTTTGTGCCGCTAGCTCACGACCTAAATATTGACATCGCCGTGCAGCGGGACGATATTTTTCGGCGGAACCGCCGGCTGGTAGCGTTTGATATGGACTCGACCCTGATTGAGGTGGAGGTGATCGACGAGCTTGCCAAAGCCGCCGGGGTAGGTGAGCAGGTCGCGGAAATTACCGAGCGAGCGATGCGCGGCGAACTGGACTTTACCGCCAGCTTTCGTGAGCGGCTG
>QNFC01000121.1 GCA_003645395.1 Gammaproteobacteria bacterium | reverse complement strand
ACAGTGAGCGCCCCCGCTACGTGAATAAACCTATCCTTAAACGTAACTGGACTCATTTTTCCAGAGCAGCGCGATTGCGCTCACTTAGTTTTTGGGTCAGAACATCAAGCCCCTGCGATTCAATAATTCCCGAGTACTCCGACCGATAAGTAATTACCATACTGACATTCTCAATTACTACGTCGTAAACCTTCCAGCCGTCCTCCCTTAAAATCAGCCGGTAATCAACGGTAACCTTTGAGCCATCGTCTCTAACTAATTTGGTTTTCACCATCACCTTTTTCGAGCCAGGTTTCATTACCAGTGGCAGATATTCAATTGTTTCATTGTCATAACTGCGCAGAGCCAGCGCATAGGTGCGCAGCATCAGCCTGGAAAACTCATCCTCGAACTGTTGCCGCTGTTCAGCCGTCGCCCCGCGCCAGTGACGGGCCAACACCCACTGAGCAGTGCGTTCCAGGTCAAACTGGGAGACAACCAGCCGGCGTGCCATATCGTATAGCGCAGCATCATCGGTTTGATATCGATCACGATCACGGGCTAACTCCGCTAACACCCGTTCGGCGGTCTTCCCCACCGCTTCACGCGGATCGGGGACCTCAACCTCAGCAAAGCAAGCCGACGACAGACTGAAAAGAAGCACTAAAGCCAATATAAAGCGTGAGCGGGTCACTATTTATCTCCCGACGCCTTGCCGTAAAGAAACTGGCCAATAAGCCGCTCCATCACCAGCGCTGACTGGGTCAGTTCAATCTCGGAACCCTCGGTAAGATTATCTGGATCGCCCCCCGGTTCGAGCGCTACGTACTGTTCACCGATCAAACCAGACGTTCGAATACTCGCGGTGGTATCAAGCGAGAACTGATCATATTCACTGACAATGGCCATTGCTACCCGAGCCATATAGCTATCTTTATCAAACTCAATTGAAGCAATGCGACCCACCCGTACCCCGGCCACCGTCACTGACGCCCGCACACGCAGACCACCAATGTTGCTGAAGTTGGCAATCACAGTATAGCTATCACCCTCCTGGTACTCAGCCAGATTACTGCCCTTAAGCGATAGAAAAAGTAGCGCCGCAAACCCTAAAACCATAAACAGCCCTACCACCAGCTCAAGCGCTCGCGAGTTATTCATCCCACTTCTCCATACATTAACGCCGTGAGTAAAAAATCAAATCCAAGTACCGCTAACGAGGCGATCACCACCGTGCGAGTGGTTGCGCGGCCCACGCCCTCGGCCGTGGGCACACAGTCATAGCCCTGAAACAGCGCCACCCAGCAGACCACGGCACCGAACACGACACTTTTGATTACCCCGTTCAACAGGTCATCATAAAAATCGACACTGCTGCTCAAATTGGTCCAGTAAGATCCGGTGTCGACTCCTAACAGCGTCACCCCAATCATGTATCCCCCAATAATTCCCACCGCGCTAAATATTGCAGTGAGCAAGGGCATGGCAATGAACCCGGCCAGCCAGCGGGGCATCAGCACCCGGGGAAAAGGATCGACTGCCATCATCTCCAGGGCCGACAGCTGATCAGTTGCCTTCATCAGGCCGACCTCTGCGGTCAGGGCTGACCCGGCACGGCCAGCAAATAGCAGCGCACTCATTACCGGGCCCAACTCACGCACTAGCGACAGGCCGACCAGACTGCCCAACGAGCCCTCAGCGCCGAAATCCACCAGCGTGTTGTAACCCTGTAACCCGAGCACCATGCCGACAAACAGACCGGAAACCAGAATAATAATGACCGACAGCACGCCAAGATTATAGAGCTGATGCACCACCAGCCCAGGCTCTCGCAATGCTGAGGGTAACTGCCTCAGCAATCGCCAGAAAAAAAGCCCTGAGCGGCCAAAGGTCTCCAACCCCTGCAGGCTATTCGCACCGAGTCTGACCAGCCACTCAATCACAGCTTTGAGCCTAGCAAATCATCAGCATAATCAACTGCCGGGTAGTGAAACTGCACCGGGCCATCCGGCTCACCGCGCAAAAATTGCTGCAGACGCGGCTCGCTGGACTCCCGCAACGCCACCGGAGTGCCCCGACCAATGACCTCACCATCGGCAATCACATAAGCGTAATGAGCAATGCGGCACGCCTCGTCGATATCGTGTGATACCAGCAGGCTGGTCAACTTCAGCGTGCGATTCAGCGACTGAATCAAGCGCATGAGAATGCCCATGGAAATCGGGTCCTGTCCGGTAAAGGGTTCGTCATAAAAAATGAGCGAGGGGTCCAGTGCAATCGCCCGCGCCAGCGCAACTCGTCGGGCCATCCCTCCGGAGAGCTCGCTGGTCATAAGCTCCCGCGCACCGCGCAAACCCACCGCCTGCAGTTTCATTAACACCAGACTGCGCACCATGCTCGGCGACAAATTGGTGTGCTCACGGACCGGGTAAGCAACATTTTCAAATACATCGAGATCGGTAAGCAGCGCGCCACTTTGAAAGAGCATGCCCATCGATCGACGTAACTGATAAAGCGCCTGCCGATTCATGGCGGTGATCTCTTTGCCATCGATACGAATCGAACCTTTAGTTGGCCGCAGTTGGCCGCTCAGTAGTTTCAGTAAGGTTGTTTTACCGCTGCCACTTGGCCCCATGACTACGGTTATTTGCCCGCGAGGAATATCGAGTTCGATACCATCGAAAATGACTCGGCGGCCTCGGCGAAAGTACAGGTCGCGAACTTCTATATGAGGTGTTGGAGTACTAATTGAGATCCCTGCCTGAACATAAATTCCGCCGATACTCAGGCGAGCGAGTTACCAGAGTCTGCGACTGCACCCCGGCAGAGTCAACCTACGCCAACATTCGTATAACTCCCTTTTTATCTTTCTCTATAGCTCAAAAAAACTAGCCAAAAAGCCCATAGCAAAGCAGGGTAAATCAAACGCCGGAATATAAAAAGCTCGATTTAGAAATGCTTGTGAGTGAACTTCAGCATCAATCTTTGATTGATGCTCCATGATTGATTCCAGCTCCGATTTATTGGAATCTCTGAAATTCTTTATGGTGATGGCATATTTTTCCAGTTGGGTGTCTGCTTCGCTTACCGGCACCCATTCCGGCACTTCAACCGACTGACCATCGTCATCAACGGCAACAAAAATCATGATGCAATACATCGCTTTTGATAACAGACCGCTCTTTGGGTCACCTGAGCTTAAGTTGACAGCAATATGCATGCTGCTCTTGCCGGTATGAATAGCTTTTGCATTAAGCTCAATTAAATGACCGACGGAAATTGGATGTTGAAAATTCATATTTCCAACAAAAGCGGTCACACAATATCTTCCGCTCCACCCACATGCACAGGCATACCCGGCCTCATCAAGCCATTTCATCGCTGAGCCGCCGTGAACCTTGCCACCAAAATTGGCATCCGTTGGCTGCGCGAGAAACCGTAACGTTATCTCTCTACTGGGAGAAGGCATGATTTTCCTGAAATATTTAAAAGGGAACCGGCAAACGGCCAGAGTCACCGCCGTTGAGGTTAAACCAGCACCATCAAAACAGTCGATTTAAATTCGATCATAAACCGGGTCACAGCCAATTTTCAATTCATGAAACAACACGCTGATCCCTGCTCTCGATAGCCAACTTCCCGGTTATGGTCGATGGTCGTCAGGACTACCAGGGCGAGTTAGACGAAAGCTCGACGTAACCCCTCCGGGAATAACTGGTCCGAGTCGGTCTTCTCCCTTCTTAAGAAATACGTTGAGAAAAGACTGCTGCCACTGCCGGCTACAACACCAGGCTGGAGACTAAAATAAAGTCAAAAATTTGATGAGATTAACTCCAGGATTTCGCCCGGTCAGCACCAACAGCGTAGAAAATCTAGTATTAACCCCTTGTTTCGCTGTAACCTGTCTACCGCTTCAAATAATTTTCTGCTAATCATGCAGGCTTGCCATATTGATGTCCCAACACTCCTGATAATAGAGAGCAAATAAAATGGACCAGCTAGATTCTCATAACAGTCAATCCTCAGTCCGCCAGTCAATCGAGATAGCCGTCACTCTGGGTTTAATCGCCGTCGTGCTGAGCTGGGGATTCCTGATATTAAAGCCCTTTATTTCAGTCATTGTTTCCGGTGGCGTGATCGCCATTGCGATCTATCCGCTGGTACTGAAATTACAGGGAATGCTTGGAGGGAGCAAAAAGTTAGCAACCATGCTGGTGACAGTATTAGCGCTGACCATGATTATCGTGCCAACCTGGATGTTCGCCGGCTCAATGATCGAGAGCGGTGCCAGCCTGGGCAAAGATATTGCTGAGGGCACGGTCCATATTCCGCCACCCTCTGAGAGCGTCAAAGAGTGGCCGGTAGTAGGGAAAACAATTCATGCCTCCTGGGCCTTAGCCGCGCAGAATAGCACTGCATGGCTACAGACAAATGCAAGCATGGTAAAAGCGGTAGGCGAAACTATTCTCGGCAAAATAGCCGGTGCGGGGATTGGCATGTTACTGCTAGTCGTCTCCATATTAATCGCCGCGCTGTTTATTTCTAGCGCCGAAGCAAATACTGCTGGTCTACAGCGATTTTCCAGACGCCTGATGGGCAAGAAAGGTGATGATGTACTCGGGCTATCTGTTGCGACTATTCGCAGCGTTGCGATGGGGGTACTCGGCATCGCGATCATCCAGGCTGTTTTGGGGGGAATAGGCATGATAGCGGTTGGTGTTCCTGGTGCTGGGCTGCTGGCGTTGCTGGTGCTAATGGTTGCCATTGCCCAACTACCACCGTGGTTGATTTTGGGGCCAGTGATTTTTTACGTTTTCTCTGTCGAATCTTCAACGGTCGCCATTATTTTTATGGTCTGGAGCATAATAGTCTCCTTCCTGGATATGTTTCTAAAGCCCCTTTTGCTTGGCCGCGGCGTTGACGCCCCCATGCTGGTCATTCTGCTCGGTGCGATTGGCGGCATGGTCATGTCCGGTATTATCGGCCTGTTTGTTGGCGCGGTTGTCCTCGCGTTGGCTTACAAGCTGGTCCAGGCCTGGTTAGCAGCCGGCGAGACTGATAGCGACGCAGCTGCGGTGGACGCGCCTCCAGCGCAATAACTGCACCGAGAGATAGCCGTCCTGATGGTTAAGGGACGGCTATCATTCGCTGACCAAAACCCGGGGAGCCGCAGATGAATCCTCAGACCCCCAGGTGAATCCAAGAGAAAAGCATGCTTATACCTTTACTTGTCGGCATTCTGACCATTCTGGTGAATATGGTCATCCAGGTTTTGGCGGTGGTGGTTTTGATTCGCTATTTTGTCAGTAGACGAGAACCTGGCGAACACAAAGCGACTGCTTTCAAATATAGTTGGGTATTGACCGTTGCACTGGCGGTCCTCTTTGTCGGGAATCTGGTCCAGATCACAATCTGGGCCACGCTATTTCTGTATCTGGGTGAATTTCAGGTGTTTGCTACCGCTTTCTATCATTCCACTGTCAACTTCGCTTCACTCGGTTATGGGGATATTGTTATGAGTGAGCAGTGGCGCCTGCTGGGTGCGCTTGAAGCAGCCAGCGGCGTACTCATGTTTGGACTCACCGCAGGTACCATGTTTTCAGTCATGCAAGCTCTCCTGCGCCAGCACCAGTCTGCCATGAGCCACAACGAATCAGCCCGGTAACTGCGGTTTTGTCTTTCCGAACCAATAAACTGCTGCTACCCAGGCTAACAGGCTTAGTACTGCCGATTCTGCTAAATGGCTGCGCACCGGTCGGCCCAGATTT
>QNFC01000120.1 GCA_003645395.1 Gammaproteobacteria bacterium | reverse complement strand
TTGCTAGTCGCTGCAGCCTTATCCAGTTTTAGAGTTGCACTATTTCGTCACCGCCTGCTGTACCGCCGCTAAAAATTCCGCCATCTGGTAGGGCTTTTGAATAAAGCCGGCCAGGCCTCGACCAACAAACTGATTCGTCGCTTCCTGTTCGTTATAGCCACTTGAGAGGATCACCGGAATGGTGTCGTTGATTTGGCGCATTTCTCGAAACGCTTCAGCACCATCCATACGCGGCATGGTCATGTCTAGCAGAACCACTGACAGTTCTTCTGCATGTTGCTGAAAAAGCTCTACGCCCTCGAGTCCATCACTTGCTAATAGCACCTCGAAGCCACTCGCCAGCAGAAACTGCTGTGCGACTTCCTGGACCATATGATCATCGTCGACGACCAGAGCTTTGCCGCTGCCCATCCACTTGCTGTGTGTGCTCTGTTTTTTGCCAAGTTCTTCCACCGGCTGGGTGGTTTCAGGAAACAGGAGTTTGAAACTGGTTCCCTTACCCGGCTCGCTATAGACCTGAATTGCACCTTTGTGGCCGCGAACAATTCCCAGCACGGCAGACAGGCCCAACCCCCGTCCGGTGAATTTACTGGTAAAAAATGGATCAAAAATTTGTGAGCGGGTCGGTTCATCCATGCCCTCGCCGTTATCGGTAATTTCCAGGAATACGTAGTGTCCTGCCGCAAGTTCCTCCTCGGCAAAAGCTTTTTGTAGATAAGTGCGGTCGCAATCTATTACGCCGGTGGTGATAGTAATAATGCCGCTTTGGTCGCCTATGGCTTCAGATGCGTTGGTGATCAGGTTCATGATGACCTGCTGGATTTGAGTCACGTCGGCTTCCACTGCGGGTAAATCTGGATTTACCCGGTGTCTAAACGTTATGTTTTTAGAAATCGTCACCTGTAACAGTTGCTGCATGTCATCAACGAGCATTGACAAATTGACTGGGCGGACAACGAAGCGGCCTTTGCCTGAGTAAGCTAGCAACTGATTGCAGAGCCCAGCCGCCTGTTGAGCTGCATCGATAATGTTAGACAGGTATTTATGTGACTGCGCAGCAGGGGGCGTTTGTTCTAACGCCAGATCCGCGTTGCCCAACATGCCGACCAGCAGGTTGTTGAAATCGTGGGCGATACCGCCGGCAAGTAGACCGAGGCTTTCAAGTTTTTGACTATGCTGGATTTGGAGTTCAAGCTGCTGCTTTTCCTGCTCGATCGCGTTACGTTGGGTCGTATCGAAAATAATGGCGACGAACGCGGGTTGATTGTTATAGCTTGTATTTTGGACGTGGATCTCGATCGGATATAAGGAGCCATCCGCACGTTTTTGGAAGCCGGGGAAAGTGCTCTTCTGTGAGTTGTCATCGCGCAGAGGTTTGAGCAGTTGACCCAATCTTTCAGCGTTTCCGTCGGATGAGATGTCGGTCAAAGTAAGGTTGAGGCATTCCTCCTGGGTATAGCCGAGGTTTTCTCGAGCACCTCGGTTTACAAAGAGAAATTTAAGTGTGGTCGCATCGAAAATGTAGATCTCATTCAGCGAGTTTTCGAGGATGTCGGTGAGGTCTGCCTGCTGGCTGATTATAGATTTCTGTTTAGAGACAAGCAGGTTGATTGCACCACCGGAGACGGTAAACATTACCCAGGCAAAGGAGCGCATATATAAATCGTCGGCGTCCGGGTACAGGGCCATTTTGGTCCAGCTTCCATCATTAAAAATAAATGCCATAACCGCAGCATCAAAAAACCAGTATGCGAGCCCGAGCGCGAAGCCGATAAATAGATAAGGCCCAGTAAACCGGAATCTTGACTGCACTAATGTCTCCACATCTGCTGTATACGGAATAATATTTGAAGGAAACTGGATAGACCCTGAAGCGAGTGGCTATATTAGCGTACTGTGCATTTTTAAATTGACAGTTGTGCATCTTGCCAAGCAGTGTTTTGCTGGGCAACGTTAGTAAAGTTATAGGCTGGATGTTGTATTTTTTGGTGCTGTACAGGTAGGCTTTAAACTAAATCGTTAGCTTTTTAATTGTAAGATTTCTGGAGGAAAACCATGTTGACCCTTTACGGACAGGTAATGTCGCGCGCCCAGCGCACTCTATGGCTGCTCGAAGAGCTTGAAATACCTTTTGAGCACGTAAAAACGAATCAAAATGCCGGTGAATCGCGCACGGCGGAATTTCTGGCGATTAACCCCAACGGCCACGTGCCGGCGCTTAAAGATGGTGATGACATCCTCTGGGAGACCATCGCGATCAACTGGCATATTGCCAATAAGCACGGCGCAGGCTCGCTGTGGCCGTCAGACCCCATGCAGCAGGCCCAGGTGATGCAGTGGTCGTTGTGGATGACCAACGAACTGGAAGGCCTGCTGGTCGATTACCTGCGTCACGCAATGGTCTACCCGGAAGATAAACGTGATCCGGCAAAGGTTGAAGCGGCGATTGCCGCCTATCCGCTGGCAATGAAGGTGCTCGACGATTACTTGCAGGGCCGCGAATATCTGGTGGGCGACAGTTTTACCCTGGCCGATCTGAACGTGGCCTCGATGATGGGACTGGTCGATGTTTATAAGCAGTTTGATAACAGTGCTTTCCCGACCGCTACCGCGTGGTTAGAAAAGATGCTGGCGCGTCCAGCGCGGGCCAAAGCGTTAGCCCGTACCTGATAATCTGGTCGTCAGGTCTGCTATTAACGAGCAGACAGATTTAAACTCTAACTCCGGCCCGGGCTTTTCGCGCCGGAGTTTTTTATTTAATGAGAGCAGGTATGGAGTCATTACAGCCAGGGCGATATCGGCACTACAAGGGCCCGGAGTACCAGGTGCTTGGGGTGGCTCGCCACAGTGAAACCGAAGAACCGCTAGTGGTTTACCGGGCGCTCTATGGCGAGTTTGGTCTTTGGGTAAGGCCTATGGCGATGTTTGTTGAATCGGTGGTGGTTGACGGCATTAGTCGACCGCGGTTTGCCTTTGTCACCGGCGATCAGCAAATTGCAGTGCCTGCTGCTAACGAGGAGAAAGTCTAATGGCATGGTGGGGCAAGCTGATTGGCGGGGCCTTCGGTTTTATGCTCGGTGGGCCGCTGGGTGCATTGCTTGCCGGGGCACTCGGTCACCAGTTTGATTTGGGGCTAGAGAAACAGCTTTCCATCGATGACAGTGGCGCTGGAAGTGGCCGACCTGGTGATCAGGAGCGTGTGCAGAGCGCGTTTTTCGCCGCCACTTTTTCGGTAATGGGCTACATCTGCAAGGCCGACGGCCAGGTTTCCAAAGGTGAGATTCGTGCCGCTGAGGCGGTGATGAAGCGCATGCGTTTATCCCCGCAGCAAAAACAGGCGGCGATGGAGCTGTTTAATCAGGGGAAAGAACCCGGGTTTCCTATTGATGAAGTGATGCAGCAGTTTCGCACCGAGTGCCATCGTCGCCAGAACCTGATTCGGTTGTTTCTCGAGGTGCAGATTCAGGCTGCGCTGGCCGACGGACAGCTCCATCCGGCGGAAAAAAAGATATTACTGCAGCTGTTTGATCAGCTCGGGCTTTCAACCCGGGAGTTTGAGCATCTGCTCCGGCTGGCCGGTTGGCAGCCAGCGAGTGGCGGCGGTAACCAGCAAAGACGGGGAGCTGGCAGCTCGATGGGTGGTGCATCTCCTGCTGAGGATGCGTTTGCCTTGCTGGGTCTTAAACCGACCGCGACGAATGCGGAGATTAAAAAAGTTACCGGCGGTTAATGAGTCAACATCATCCGGATAAGCTGGTCTCTAAAGGTCTGCCGGAGGAGATGATTGACCTGGCGACCGAAAAAACCCAGGCGATCGGCAAGGCGTACAAAACGTTGCGCGAAGTGCGCGGTTTTTAATCGTTCACTCCCGTGGCAAGCTGCGGGCCATTTTCTCTATTTTTTCCAGCGATACGCTGCGGTGGGTTTTTAGCGGCTGGGCGAAGAGGGAGACGCGTAGTTCCTCCAGACACCAGCGGTATTCGACCCAGTCCGGGTGGTCGCGCATGGTGGCTGGGCAGTCAGACCAGCGTGCTAACAAAGGGGCGATCTGGGCGCGTTGCTGACGCTCTTTTTGCGGATTTTGGGCCGCCCGTTGCAGGCGCACCTGCATGGCTTCAATGTACCGGGGTAGATGGGGCAGCCAGTAGGCTGGCGTGGTGGTTAAAAAGCCCCTATAAACGAGTTCCCCGAGTTGGCGCTGCACCTGCTGTCCGGTGTCGAGCAGGTTGATCGGTAGTTTACGCAGTTGCCTACCGAGTTGGTGACGGCCTTCGGTTAGGGCGGCTAACTGTTTCATCCAACGCAGGTTGCTCTGCTCTAACTCGGTGGTGGGCAGTGCGAGCAGACTGGCGAACGCCTGTTGCTGCCTGGGTAGGGGTTCCAGATCGTAGCTTTCGACAAGAATTAGCTGGGTGAGGTCGTTGACCAGTTCCTGCGGCGTACCCAGGTCAGCGTTGCCGAGGGCCAGCTCTTTGAGGTCATGGCGGGTGGGTAATATGCCCGGCTGGCGTTGCCGCAGAGTACGTGCCAGCAGCCAGCAAACCCCTTGTCGGTGCGCCTGCAGCGCCGCTGTGGCGTTGTCAAAAACCTGGATAGCTGCGCTGCTACCTTTTACCGTTTGCGCTGGGTAACCGCGGATGGCGTGGCCGCTTGCGCCCTGTTCCACCCACTCGGGCAGATCGCCAAAATTCCACTCGCTAATGTCGCGGCGCTCTATTTCCTGATCGACCTGGCTGAATGCCTCGTGGGCCTCAGATTGCCACTTCTCCTGCAAAGCGCCGGCGCTGTCGTGTTGATCGAGCAGGTTGCCATCGTCATCAATCAGTTGCAGGTGCAGGCGCAGGTGAGTGGGCAGGGTATCGCTGCTTAACGCGCCGGCGGGAATATCAAGCCGGGTCAGTTGTAAGGCCCGTCGTCGCAGATACTCGACGATGGTCTCCTGCGGGTCAGGTGGTTCGCGCAGAATTTCGGTCGCTCGGTCTGGTAACGGCACTAACTGTCGGCGCAGTGGTTTTGGGAGCTGGCGCATCAGCTCGATGAGCTTTTCTTTGAGCAAGCCGGGAATCAGGTAATCGCAGGCGGCGGTGTCAATCTGGTTCAGCAGCGCCAGGGGGACGGGCAGGGTGGTGCCATCTTGTGGGTGAATGGGCTCAAACCGGTATTGCAGGGGCAGGTTGATGCCATTGTTGGACCAATGGGTGGGGTAGAGTTCTTCGGTCGATGCCTGGTTAGAGTACTGGTCTGAATATTGGCGTAACAGTTCATGCGGGTAAACGAGCAGGTCGGCTTGCTCGCGGCTGGCCTCGCGATACCAGATTTTAAATTGATATCCGTTCGCGACATTCGCAGGAATAATCTCGTCAAAAAATTGGTAACGCACCTCGTCGTCTACCAGCAGGTCGTGACGGCGGCTGCGCACTTCCAGCGCTTCTATCTCGGCGACCCGGTCGCGGTTTTGCTGCAGAAACGGAAAACTGGCCCGGTACTGGTCGTCGACCAGACCGTCGCGGATAAACAGGTGGCGGGATTCTTCCGGATCAATCTCGCTATAGCGGGTGCGGCGGCGATCGACAATCTGCAGGCCGAACAGGGTTACTTTTTCATAGGCGAATACGTCACCCTGGGCGGCGGCCCAGTGGGGGTCACTGTAACTTCGGCGGATCAAATCGGTGGCCAGCGGTTCAATCCACTGGCGGTCGATCATCGCTGCGCTGCGGGCAAAAAGCTGGCTGGTTTCCACCAGTTCGGCGGCCACTATCCACTTCGGTGGTTTTTTGTAAAGGCTG
>QNFC01000119.1 GCA_003645395.1 Gammaproteobacteria bacterium | reverse complement strand
GATACCGGAGTTGGAAAAACCTGGATCAGCCAGGGGTTAATGCGCTGCCTGGCAAGTTCGGGTAAGAGTGTAGTAGGGATGAAGCCGGTGGCTAGCGGTTGTCTGCGAACCGATCAAGGGTTGCGTAACGACGATGCTCTGTTGTTACAGCAGGCAGCAACCATCTCGGTGGCTTATGAACTGATAAATCCCTATTCATTTGAGCCCGCGATTGCACCGGAAGCGGCCGCTGACCTTGCCGGTGTCACGATTGACCCCAGGCATATTTTTGACTGTTATGAAGAACTTAATTCAATCGCTGATTCAGTGGTGGTTGAGGGTGTTGGTGGGTGGCGAGTACCGTTGGCCGGCGACTACGATGTCGCGATGATGGCAAGGCAGCTGGCGCTGCCAGTGGTGTTGGTGGTGAATATTCGCCTGGGCTGCATTAATCACGCCAGGCTGACAGCAGAATCTATCCGGGGGAGTGGTATGCACTTGCTTGGCTGGGTCGCAAATCACCTAAACCCGGCGGAAACCAATAGTTATGTAGTAGGCATGATTGACCGAGCGTTGGCAGCTCCGTGTATCGGGGTGGTTCCGCTATTGCCATCAAGCCACTTGGTTAGTGATTACCTGGTGTTTCCATAGGCCATTAAGAGAACGAGCGCAAACAGGGGTTTTCTGTGCCATGGAGAAGGGATAAAAGCGGTCAGGGTGGGGTCTTGAGATTTTTTACAGCACGCCCAGCCGGTGGTCATGAATTTGATGTGCGTCAATTTGTCGCAGCGTTGACTCATTTAGGCGTTTAATTCATGGCGGTATCAAACTGTTTTCGGTATATTGCGCGCGGATTTCGACGGAATTAAGTTGGGTTTGGAGAAGTGGTGCGGGTTCGGCTTGTACATCACAGGTAACCAGCCAGGTGCTAGCAGTGATCTGGGCTGTGACACCATTAGTGAATTGAAAGAAAAAATAGGTCATTAAGGAGATTTTTTGATGTCAGCAAACGGAAATAGGATGGCGCGGCGCCTGGCCTGGCTAGGTGCGCTAGTTCCAGCGTTGTTCGTTTCGCAGGTGGCAAACGCTGCGTGGGACTTGAACCTGACGCAGGGCGTCACCGAGACCAGTCAAACTGTTTTTGATATTCACATGACGCTGTTGTGGATCTGTGTAGTCATCGGCGTGGGTGTTTTTGGAGTAATGATCTATTCGATCTTTACTCACCGGAAATCAAAGGGAGCGGTGGCGGCCCAGTTTCACGAAAGCACAACCATAGAAATTATCTGGACCGTCATCCCGACGTTGCTTCTAGTGGTGATGGCGATTCCCTCGACCGTTGCGCTAATTGACCTGGAAGATAATTCGGCTTCCGACATGAGTATTCAGGTCGTGGGCTACCAGTGGAAGTGGCAGTACAAATACCTGGATGAGGAGCTGGATTTTTTCAGTAACCTTGCTGCCAGCAGTCGCGATCAGATCAATTCTGACCCCACTGGCGTCGATAATTATTTGCTTGAAGTGGATAATCGCCTGGTTATTCCTGCAGGTAAAAAGGTCCGTTTTCTGATTACCGCCAATGACGTTATTCACTCCTGGTGGGTGCCCGACTTTGGCTGGAAGCAGGACGCTATCCCCGGTTTTATCAATGAAGCCTGGACCCGTGTCGAAGAGCCAGGGATCTATCGCGGGCAGTGTACGGAGCTATGTGGTATCGATCACGGCTTTATGCCCATTGTGGTGGAAGTTAAGCCGCAGGCTGAATATGATGCCTGGGTGGCTGAGCAGAAAAGTGCGCTTAAAGCCGCCGCTGCCAGTGGTGACCGTGAGTGGGCCATGGCTGAGTTAATGGAAAAAGGTGAAGAGGTCTACATGCGTGTCTGCGTGGCCTGCCATCAGGCTAACGGGCAAGGTATTCCACCTGCCTTCCCGGCGATTGCTGGCGGTGCTATCTCGACTGGGCCGATTAAAGGTCACCTTGATCAGGCAATGAATGGCGTTCCCGGCACCGCGATGCAGGCATTTGCCGCCCAGCTTAATGATGTGGAGCTGGCCGCAGTAGTAACGTATCAACGCAACGCCTTTGGTAACGAGATGGGCGATATGGTGCAACCGGCTGATGTAAAAGCAGCCCGCTGAGTTTCTGGCCCCGCGATATTTTTGGAGACGATTTAAATGAGTACTACGGCAACTGCAGTGGAAGGTGAACACCACCATCACGGCCCGGCTAAAGGTATAGGCCGCTGGCTCTTTGCTACCAATCATAAAGATATTGGCACCATGTACCTGTGGACGGCACTGGCCATGTTTTTTCTCGGTGGTGCCTTTGCAATGGTGATCAGGATGGAGCTGTTCCAGCCTGGGCTGCAGCTGGTTAATCCTGATTGGTTTAACCGTATGTTCACCATGCACGGTCTGGTAATGGTGTTTGGCGCCATCATGCCGGCCTGGGTTGGTTTTGCCAACTGGCAGATTCCTTTAATGATCGGTGCGCCGGATATGGCGATGCCGAGGATGAACCTGCTGAGCTACTGGTTGTTACCGGTAGCCTTGCTGGTTCTCGTCAGTACTTTTTTTATGGAAGGCAATGCACCGGCGTTCGGCTGGACCTTCTACGCACCCCTCTCCACAACGTTCGCGCCAGACACGGCGGATTTCTTTATTTTCGGCGTTCATCTGCTAGGGATATCGTCAATTATGGGTGCGATCAATGTAATCGCGACCATCGTCAACCTGCGGGCACCGGGCATGACATTGATGAAAATGCCAATGTTTGTCTGGACCTGGTTGATTACCGCATTTTTGTTGATTGCGGTGATGCCGGTGCTGGCAGGTGTGGTGACGATGATGCTTACTGATCGTAATTTCGGGACTGCATTTTTTGATGCCTCTGGCGGTGGTGATCCGCTGATGTTCCAGCATATTTTCTGGTTCTTTGGTCACCCCGAGGTTTACATCATGATCTTGCCGTCGTTCGGTGTGGTCTCCCAAATTCTGCCGACCTTTGCCCGTAAACCTCTGTTTGGTTATGCATCGATGGTGTATGCCACCGGTGCCATTGCATTTCTCTCATTCATCGTATGGGGGCATCACATGTTTGCAACGGGGCTGCCGTTGGCTGGTGAACTCTATTTTATGTACGCCACCATGCTGATTGCAGTGCCAACCGGCGTGAAGATCTTTAACTGGGCCGCTACCATGTGGCGTGGTTCGATGACTTTTGAAGCGCCGATGCTATTTTCGATAGCTTTCGTGTTTTTATTCACGATCGGTGGGCTGACCGGGTTGATGATGGCTATGGGGCCGGCGGACATGCAGTACCACTCCACCTATTTCATCGTTGCCCACTTTCATTACACACTAGTGCCGGGTGCCGTGTTCGCGCTGATGGCGGGTACCTATTACTGGCTGCCGATATGGTGTGGCAGGATGTATGACGAGAAGCTGGCCAAAATTCATTTCTGGCTCTCTGCTATCTCTGTCAACGTGCTCTTTTTTCCACAACATTTCGTTGGCCTGGCCGGCATGCCCCGCCGGGTGCCCGACTACCCGCTGCAGTTTGCTGACTTCAATATGATTATCAGCATTGGTGGTTTTGTTTATGGTCTGTCTCAGCTCATGTTTGTCTATATCGTGGTCAAGGCTATTCGCAGTGGTAAACCAACTCCTGATCAGGTGTGGGAGGGTGCCAAGGGGCTTGAATGGGAGCTGCCCAACCCTCTGCCGTTCCATACCCACACTACGCCACCGCGCGTTGATTAGTAGCTGCTGTTGAGGAGGTTGGTGCGTAGATGTCTGCCCGGGGCGTAAAACAGACCGCACTGCGCTTGTTAGGCGCAGCGGTGTTGATGTTTGGTTTTGGTTACGCCCTGATCCCGCTTTACAACGTGATCTGCGACGTAACCGGGATTAACGGCAAATCTTCTTCCCTGCAGCAGGCGGCTGGGGCTGACGGTGCAGAAATAGATCAATCTCGGTTGATCAAAGTGGAGTTTATCGGCACACCCAACAGCGAGTTGCCATGGGAATTTCGACCACTGGTAAAGTCGGTGGAGGTCCACCCCGGAGCAGTAACCGATATCTATTATCACGCCCGTAACCTGGCTGACTATTCGATTACCGGGCAGGCGGTACCGAGTGTGGTGCCGAGTCCGGCAGCGCGCCATTTTTCCAAGATCGAGTGTTTCTGTTTTACTAAACAGACGTTGGCAGCCGGTGAAACTAAAGCGATGCTGGTGAAGTTTCGGCTTGACCCTGAAATTGACCCTGCTATTAATCAGGTGACGCTTTCTTACACTTTTTATGCGCTCGATGACGAGGGTGCGGTGAAGCAGCCAAACGCTGAGCCGGTGGAGATGGATCACAGTCACCATGCACAGGTGCCAGCTGGCTAGTTGAAGTGGGTTGTTGCGGCGCCCTGTGCTCGTGGCCTTTATTTAAATTTAATTCAAACGCTTATAGCAAACGGAGTAATGGATCATGTCAGGAGCTGAAGGTAGCTATTACGTCCCCGAGGAGACACGTCAACCGGCGCTGCTCGCGGTGGGATTGGCGGCGACTCTTTTTGGTTTCGCTTTATCTCTGCATGGTAACTCAGCAGGTTCCATGATAATGATGGCAGGTGGTGCGGTTGCGGCCGTCACCATCTGGATGTGGATGGCGCACGTGATCCGAGAAAGTGAAGCGGGTTTGAACAGTGCGCAGATGGACCGCACTTATCGTATTGGCATGGGTTGGTTCATTTTTTCCGAAGTGATGTTTTTTGCCGCCTTTTTTGGCGCGCTTTTCTATGTGCGCGTACTGGTGCTGCCGTGGCTTGCAGGTGAAGGCAATAACGCCATGACTCATCAGTTGCTTTGGCCGCTCTTCGAAGGCTTGTGGTCACCAACATGGATTCCGTCTACGGAAGGGTTTGTCGCTGCCACGGGTACGGTGGGTGCGTGGGGTGTTCCTGCCATCAACACGGCACTGTTGCTAACCAGCGGCGCCACGCTTACCTGGGCGCATTGGGGCCTGTTCAAAAAGAGCCGTGTTCAGCTAATTACTGGTCTTGCTTTGACCGTAGCCCTTGGCTGTGTGTTTATGGTGCTGCAAGTCCAGGAATATGGTCACGCAATGGAGCACCTGTCGCTGACGTTTAACTCCGGCATTTACGGCTCCCTCTTTTACCTGATGACTGGATTTCATGGGGCCCACGTGACGCTTGGGGTGTTAATGTTAACGGTTATTCTGGTACGCTCAATCATGGGGCATTTTACGCCGGAACACCATTTTGCCTTTGAGGGCGTGGCCTGGTACTGGCACTTTGTAGATGTTGTCTGGTTGATCCTTTTCGTATTTATTTACTGGGTATAGTGTTAACAATAGCTCCAGGGGCGGCGGCCCAGCCGCCCCTGGAGCTATTGGTCTGATAAGCTCTAATTGGGCGTAATCCAGCCCAGGCGTATCCCCAGCAGCAGTAGTAAAAATAGGCTGATAGACAGGCCAACCCGCCAGGTCAGCGCGCGGGCCATCACGTCTTTGTTGCTATCCTTTCTGTACATGGCTTTTAATCCCAGCGCCATCTGCACGATAACTGCGACCAACAGGATAATAACAATTAGTTTGAACATGTTCCGTAACGACTCCTTTGGTCCGCTTGCTCCCTTTTTTTTTAGCAATAGGCAGGGTTGACAATTGCGGGTGTTCCGACGGGGTGGGCGACAACTCAATGTTAGCTGGGCCGGCCTTGCGGTATTGTTGATTTGTTTGCCAATTCTACTGCGTTTAGGGTTTTGGCAGCTTGAGCGAGGCGAGTTTAAGGCGCAG
>QNFC01000118.1 GCA_003645395.1 Gammaproteobacteria bacterium | reverse complement strand
TTCGAGCCCATCAACGCTCGATTAGCATCGTCATGCTCGAGAAATGGAATTAAAGAGGCTGCAACTGAAACAATTTGCTGCGGCGAAACATCCATGTAATCGACTTCATCTGCCGTCTTCAGCGTGAATTCGTTCAAAAATCGTGAGGACACGAGCTCATCTATCAGTTTGTTGTTCTTATCCGTGGCTGCACTGGCCTGCGCTATCACGTACTCTGGTTCATCGAGAGCGGATATGTAATGGATCTTATTGGTTACCTCACTATCCTTTACCACTCGGTAAGGCGATTCTAGGAATCCATAGGAGTTCGTGCGCGCGAACACCGCAAGAGAATTAATCAGCCCAATGTTAGGTCCCTCCGGTGTTTCAATGGGACATACGCGACCATAATGCGTCGGGTGAACGTCGCGCACTTCAAAACCAGCGCGCTCCCGCGTCAACCCGCCGGGACCCAATGCTGAAATACGCCGCTTATGAGTAATCTCAGAGAGTGGATTAACCTGATCCATAAACTGAGAAAGCTGACTGGAACCAAAAAATTCCTTAACAACCGCCGATACCGGCTTAGCGTTGATCAAATCCTGTGGCATCAAGTCTTCGGACTCTGCAAAGCTAAGGCGATCGCGGACCGCACGATCAACCCTTACCAACCCGATTCGAAACTGATTCTCGACCATTTCCCCGACACAACGCACACGGCGATTTCCAAGGTGGTCACCATCATCAACGAGACCTTTGCCGTTTTTGATACTGATCAGCTTGCGCACCACTTCAACAATATCTTCGCGACTTAGAACACCCTCACCGCTGGTCTCTTCACGACCAATACCACGGTTTAACTTCATTCGACCAACCGCCGATAGGTCGTACTGATCATGACTAAAAAAGAGGTTGTTAAACAGTTTTTCCGCAGCCTCTTTGGTGGGCGGCTCGCCTGGTCGCATGATGTGATAAATATCCACCAACGCTTCAAGAACGCTCGCACTGCTATCAACGCGAAGGGTGTCGGATACGAACGGTCCGTTGTCCACATCGTTCGTGTACAGGAGCTCAAGTTTCTTCACGCCCGCAGAACGAATAGCAACCAATAACTCTTCATCAATTAATGCATTAGCCACCGCTACGACCTCGCCAGTAGAGGTGTCGACCAAATCCTTGGCTATCGCAAGTCCGAGCATAAAATCGTCAGGCACGACCAGATCCTTGATGCCCGCGGCTTCCAACTCCCGCACATGGCGCGCTGTAACTCTCTTACCAGCGGGAACCAGCGTCTTACCTTCCTTGTCCTTGATATCAAAGCCAAGGGCTTGCCCCCGCAGCCTTTCAGGCACCAGTTCTAATTTAGCCTGGGTCTTAGTAAGTTTGATGACGTCGTTCACAAAGAACAGAGCAAGCATTTCTTCGTTGGTATAACCGAGCGCTCTCAGCAGGACCGTCACCGGCAATTTACGACGTCGGTCGATACGTACGTGCAGCAGGTCCTTGGGATCAAATTCAAAGTCTAGCCAGGACCCCCGGTAGGGTATAATTCGAGCGGAAAACAATAACTTACCGGACGAATGAGTTTTTCCCTTATCATGAGTAAAAAACACCCCTGGGGACCGGTGTAACTGAGAAACAATGACCCGTTCCGTACCGTTCGTAATGAAGGTACCATTGCGTGTCATTAGCGGTATCTCGCCCATGTATACCTGCTGCTCACGAACTTCTTTAACGACACGGTTTTTAGTGCTCGCTTTGTCATAAAACACCAGCTTGACCCGTGCCTGCAGTGGCGCAGAATACGTCAAACCGCGAATTTGACATTCCTTTACGTCAAAAGCCGGCTTGCCGAGTTCATAACCGTCATATTCAAGCGCAGCAGTACGAGTATATCCTTCGATTGGAAAAACTGAGCGAAACGCTGCTTCCAGGCCAATTTCTCCCTCCTCCCAGCCATCCGCTTTACTAGAGAGAAAGCGTGCATAGGAGTCGAGCTGTATCGCTAGTAGATTGGGCACTTCCAGCACCTGCTCCCGCACACCAAAGTTTTTACGGATACGTTTTTTTTCGGCGTAGGAATAGGTCATGAATAGTCCCTTAAATCAACAAAAATGCGGCCTGATACCCGGCAGTAAAATCTGCAACGACTGTATATCGATGCTATTTTAAAATCGAATAACGATTTTCACAGACAAAGAATCCCCTACCGTAAACGACGAAAAGCCGTCGCCAGTTGAGGGGATTCTTCAATCCGTTGCCAAAATAGTTTTTAACAACGGCTAACCAAAGGCCCAGAGGCCATTATAAACTTGGTCCAAGCTCTACTTCAGCTCAGCAGTTCCGCCAGCCTCAGCGATCTGAGCGACTAGCGCTTCTGCCTCTTCTTTGCTGGCACCTTCCTTTATAGGAGTAGGCGCACTTTCAACCGCCTGCTTCGCCTCTTTCAGCCCTAGCCCCGTAATCGCGCGAACCACTTTGATCACCGCTACTTTAGCCTCGCCAAACCCAGTCAGGACTACATCGAACTGAGTTTGCTCTTCAACAGTTGCGCCACCGGCTTCGCTACCAGCCGCTGCGGCAGGTGCAGCCATCGCTGCAGCACTGACGCCAAATTTTTCTTCCATCGCTTCGATGAGGTCAACCACTTCAACAACAGTCATGTTGGAAATAGTTTCGAGTAGTTCTTCCTGATTTACTGCCATGATTTACTCCGGAGTTACATTAAACATATAAAGTTTTTGAATCAAAATTTCAATCGCACGCCACTAAGAGGCTTCACCATTCCGTCCGTGCGACAAACGGAAACGCTATCGCTCAACCGGAGTTGACCTACCAGCCAAGTACGAGTTAAGCCTCTTTTTCTTCCTTTAGCGCAGCAAAAGTCCGAACCAGCTTGCTGTGTGGTGCCGCAAGTGTTTGAACTAGCTTAGTGACCGGGGCTTTCATCACTCCCATCAGCTTAGCCAACGCTTCATCGCGGGTTGGCAACTTAGCTACAGCCTCTAGCGCACCTGCGTCCAACAATTGCCCGCCAACCACCACCAACCGGACCTGCATCGCCTCGTTTTGCTTGCAAAAATCACGTACTACGCGAGCTGCTGCCCCAGGTTCCTCCGCCGAAAAAGCGACGATTAGCGGCCCCTTTATTGACTCGGAAATTATTTCAAAATCCGTCCCCTTAACGGCCAGCTTGAGCAGGTTATTCTTAATGACTTTGATGTAAACGTCAGCCTTACGGGCTTCCGCTCGAAAGTAAGTCATCTCCTCTACCGTCACCCCGGAGAAATCCGCTCCAATCATCGAGGTTGCGTGCTCGGCTACGGTAGCCACCTCGGCCACCTTAGCTTGCTTAATCTCTAAATTTGTACTCATAGGTATCTACCGCTCAAATTACTTATTCTATCTTTCAGAAATACCGTTGAATTTAAATTGTCGACACATCAACCGGTACACCCAAACCCATTGTCGAGCTCACAGTTAGCCTGTCCAGATACACGCCCTTTGCAGCCGCAGGCTTGAGTTTTTGGACTTCAGCAACCACGGCCTGAATGTTTTCACTTAGCGCATCAGCGCTAAAGGACGCCTTACCCACCGCACAATGGATAATACCTGCCTTGTCAACGCGAAACCTGACCTGACCCTTTTTGGCGTTTTCGACCGCTCCGGCGACATCAGGCGTCACCGTGCCTACTTTAGGGTTCGGCATCAGCCCTCGCGGACCCAGGACCTGTCCAAGCGCACCCACCACGCGCATCGCGTCTGGAGCAGCAATAACTACATCAAATCCGAGGTCTCCACCTTTGATTTTCTCAGCCAAGTCTTCCATGCCGACCTCATCGGCCCCGGCCAGGGTTGCCTTATCTGCCGCGTCACCCTGTGCGAATACAGCTATTCTGACCGTCTTCCCCGCCCCATTGGGCAATACTGTTGCGCCACGTACGACCTGATCTGATTTACGCGAATCGATACCAAGGTTCAAACTCATATCGATCGATTCATCAAATTTCGCGGTCGCGGTCTGCTTGACCAAATGAAGAGCCTCGACAAGCGGTAGCGCTGATCGATCACCAAGTAATTCAATTTGCGCTGCTCGCCTTTTACCGATTCTAGCCATCAGGATACTCCCTCAACCTCTAGACCCATACTGCGCGCACTACCAGCTATAGTTCGAACCGCGGCATCCATATCAGCAGCAGTCAGATCCGGGTCTTTAGCACGGGCGATCTCTTCGAGCTGATCGCGACTCACCTTACCAACTTTTTTTGTATTAGGCGTACCGCTACCACTCTTAATACCGGCGGCCTTTTTCAACAACACCGAAGCCGGGACCGTTTTTTTGATAAAGGTAAAACTGCGGTCTTCATAGACAGAAATCACTACAGGCACAGGCAAGCCTTGCTCTATATCACCAGTTTCTGCATTAAACGCTTTGCAGAATTCCATGATGTTAACGCCGTGCTGGCCCAGGGCCGGACCAACCGGAGGACTGGGATTCGCCTGCCCAGCAGGCACTTGAAGCTTAATATAAGCTTTTATTTTTTTAGCCATACGGCTCTCCTTATTCCGGGTTCAAACGCTGGTGAAAGCTCCCCGTTAACTACTTAAAAACACCTATTTCTTTTTCAAAAAATCTTTAAGCTTTTTCTACCTGAGCAAATTCAAGCTCAACGGGCGTGGAACGCCCAAAAATTGTTACTGATACATCAAGTTTACTTTTGTCGTAATTTACCGCTTCGACAACGCCGTTGAAATCATTGAAAGGACCGTCAATGACTCGAACCAACTCACCAATCTCAAAAAGCACTTTCGGCTGAGGTTTTTCCAGGCCATCCTGGATACGGTTCAAGATCAGTTCTGCCTCACTGTCGGAGATCGCCGCGGGTTTGCCACCGCTACCACCCAGAAATCCCATCACTTTGGGCACCGCCTTTACCAAGTGCCAACTATCGTCAGTTAGCTCCATATTAACAAGCACGTATCCGGGGAAGAATTTACGCTCACTGCTCCGCTTCTGCCCACCTTTCATCTCTACGACTTCTTCGGTAGGCACCAGTATTTCACCGAAATAGTGCTCCATACCTGCGCGCTCAATACGCTCAGCAAGCGCGCGCATTACGCTTTTTTCATAGCCAGAATAGGCATGCACTATGTACCAGAGCTTTTGACCTTCAGCCACCATTAGCCTTCGATTCCTAATAACTTCTCAACTGCGGAACTCGACATCCAGTCAAAAAACCAGAGCATCAGACTGGTAATCACCGTGATCAGAAACACGAAAAAAGTCATTTGAGTGGTCTCTTTTCGCGTTGGCCAAACCACCTTGCGCAATTCTGTCCGAGCTTCGCGCAGGAATTTCCAGAGTGAAATGCCGGGCTGCGTTCGTATGCCGATCACGATGGCAACTACAATTGCTACAACCAGGGACCCGTATGCGTATAGCTTTTCGGAGTCAGAAAAGTAAAAAAAGCCAGCAAATCCCGCACCTAGCGCGACTACGACCAATATCTGTTTAATACGCTCTAACACTGCCAGCCCTTAATAAACCTGATTACAAGCCCAAATGTGGCAGGCCAGGAGGGAATCGAACCCCCAACCTGCGGTTTTGGAGACCGCTGCTCTGCCAATTGAGCTACTGGCCTGCATCCTGAAAAGAGAGAATTGGTTCCGCCATCAAACGAAAACAACCCTGAACGAATCACTCAATAATTTTGGCGACGACACCGGCGCCGACCGTACGGCCACCTTCGCGGATCGCAAAGCGCAACCCTTCTTCCATCGCGATCGGCGTGATTAGATCCACCACCAAACTGAT
>QNFC01000117.1 GCA_003645395.1 Gammaproteobacteria bacterium | reverse complement strand
TGGCAAAACCAGGAAGAGCTGGAGGTCTGTCTGCAGCAATTAAAACTTGCTGGCGTGGATTTCCTGCATTCCTCCGGCTATCGGCTGGAAGCCCCTGCGTTCGCGGATGGCGAATCGTTTGTCGGCGCGCTGAAACGTCTAAGCGGGTTACCGAGTATTGGTTCCGGTGGTATCACTTATTCCAATACCACGGCTGAATCTTTTGCCGGTGGACTCGCCGAGTTGACCGACCCGGTAGTCTGCGAGTCGGCGCTTGAGCAGGGTGAATGTGACCTGGTAGCGGTGGGGCGGGCAATGCTTGCGAACCCGGACTGGGCCAATAAGGTGGGCGGCGGCAACTGGCGCCAGTTAGTGCCGTTTACCGCGGCGATGTTAGGGAGTCTTTAAGAATGGCTGATACGAACACTGATTTTGAGCTGGACGTAATTGAAGCGAGTCGTCGGTTGCCGGTGGTGGTCGATTTCTGGGCGGAATGGTGCGGCCCGTGTAAGTCGCTTGGGCCGGTCCTCGAAAAAATGGCGGCAGCCGCGACCGATCAGTGGAGTTTGGTAAAAATAGACGTCGACGCCGATCAGGAATCGGCTGCACGGTATCAGGTCCGCAGCATTCCAGCGGTCATGCTATTTGTGGATGGCGTGGTGATTGCCCAGTTTACCGGGGCGTTGCCACAATCAGAAGTGCAGGCATGGCTCACCGCTAACTTGCCGACTGCCTCGGCGCGGCAATTGCTCGTTATTGAAGAGCTGCTGCAGGCGGGCGAGTTTTCAGCAGCGATACCGCTGCTGGAAGAATTGGTGGCCGATTACCCGGAGTTACTGGCGGCGAGCATCTATTTGGCACAGCGGCAGATGTTTAGCGATCCGACAGCGGCGTTGGAGTGGGTGGCCGATGCCCGGTTGGGTGACAATCTGTTTGATCGAGTGGTCGATATTCGCCACATAGGCGCGTTACTACAACGCGATGACGAGAGTTTCGCAGCTTCAAAAGTACGTGACGATTATCTGCAGGCCATTGCTGCGTTGCGCGAGCAACAGGTTGAAACCGCGCTTGAGGGCTTTATTAAAACGCTGATGTTTGACCCTGGCTACGACGATGACGGTGCCCGAAAGTCGTGCATCGCACTATTAAACTGGATGGGCGAAGCAGATAGCCGGGTGCGTGGATTTCGCCAGAAAATGCAGCGGGCGCTTAATTAATCGTCAGGTTATGGCTGGGTGGGGTTCGCCCTGCATGAGTCAGGTACAACCCATTACAACAATAAATCAAGGACGATTGACTTCGTGGATCACTCTGAGATTGAGGGCCTCAAACGGCAGGCCACCATGGTGGCGCATTTGCTCAAGGCCATTGCCAACCCATACCGGTTAATGATTCTCTGCTCGTTGATAGAAAAAGAGCGCCTGTCGGTGAGCGAACTTAATCAATCGTTGCCGCTGAGCCAGTCGGCACTATCGCAGCACCTGGCGATATTGCGTCGCGATGGCCTGGTAGAGACGCAGCGTGAAGCGCAAAACATTCATTATTTCCTGGCTGATGAGAAAATTACGGTGCTGGTAGGGACTCTCTATGAGCTCTATTGCAAGCCCGGCCAAATCTGACCGGGCCTGGCGAGGGCTATTCAGGCGCTTTTTTTAAAGCGATTCTGGCAGGTCGTGGCCTTTCTCTTTTTTTGATCGAAGATAGCGAATGTTGTGTTCGTTGATCCCGACCACCAATGGCACGATTTCACTAACCTGCTGTCCGCCCTGTTCCAGGTGGCGGCGTTTGTCCGGGTTGTTAGAGAGCAGCCGTATCGGCTCGCCGCCGAGAAAGTAACGTAACACCACTGCGGCATCGGTAAAGTCTCGTGAGTCTTCCGGCAGATTAAGTGTAGCGTTGGCCTGATAGGTGTCCTGCCCCTCGTCCTGCAGCAAATAAGTAATGGCCTTGGCCCAGAGCCCAATGCCGCGTCCTTCGTGACCACTCATGTAAATTACCGCGCCGCTGCCCTCCGCTTTGATTTGCTCAAAGGCACCTTGTAGCTGTGGCCCGCAATCACAACGTTGCGAGCCAAAAATATCGCCGGTTAGGCAGCAGGAATGGATGCGTACCAATGGGCTTTTCGCCTGGGTGAAACCGGGTAATGCAAATACTGAATTCACCGACATGCTGCTGTGTAGCAATTGCTGCAGTGCATTCTGTTGGCCATTTCTGACCTGGTTAGCAGCATTGAGTACGTCACCGAGTTCGGTACGCCGAACAAAGGGGTACCACTGCAGAGTGACTTGCTGCCCAGCGATCATTCTCGGCATGGGCACGGGGCCGAGGACAGAAAGCAGAGCCGTATCGCTATCCGTCGCCACCGCGGCGCCGTGCTGGTCTACGCTGACCAGCAGACCATGCTGGTCTAGCCACTGCTTGATGTCGGGGTCGACGTAACTGAACATGAATTTCCCTTGAGAGGTTGCTGCAGGGGAAATTATAGTCGTTTGTAGCGACTTGCTAATAGCGCAAACTCGGTGGTGGTGTGGCGGCTGTGCAGAAGGGATATTTTTAGCCAGCATAGGATGTTTGGATTTGATCAGCGCTTCCTTAATGGCGCAGAGGTTTGTGAACGGCTATTCTGAGCGGGTGAATGTTTATTTAGAAAAGCCGATTCCCTCCGCCACGGTCGTAGTGTTGCGTGACACTGTCGATGGACCGCAGGTACTGCTGTTACTGCGCAATCGCGAATTGAAATTTGCACCGGGTGCCTGGGTGTTTCCCGGCGGCAGAATCGACAATGCGGATCATGCGCAAGATTCACAATTCGATATTCAGCCAGCAGCGCGGCGAGCTGCCAGTCGCGAGGCCCAGGAAGAGGCAGGTGTCAGCATCGACCCCGATGGGCTGAGGTTGATCGATCATTTCGTCACGCCAGAGGGCAATCCGCGGCGATTTGCTACCTGGTTTTATATTGCGGATGGCAATCACTGTCAGCAGGTCAGCATCGACGGTGGTGAAATTGTCGACTACTGCTGGCTGACTGCCGCCCAGGCATTAGATGACCACCGTGCCGGTGATTTCCCTTTGATTCGGCCGACGCGAAAAACACTGGAGACGCTGCTGCCAGCGACCAGTGTCGCTGATGCCGTGCTGATTGGCGGACGGCGGATGGGTGGGTCGGTGTGGCAGGAATTATCTTAGTTGATCAGAGCTTCCTCAACTATTGAGCACCTTTTCGAGCATCTCGCGTAATTCAGCCAGGTGATAGGGTTTTTGCAGAAAGCCGGCGAGACCCTTGCCCTTGAATCGGTGGGCGGCGTCATCCTGGTTAAACCCGCTGGTCAAAACAACCCTGGCGGCGGGGTCGATTATTTTTAGCTCGCGAAACGCTTCAGCGCCGTCCATTTCCGGCATTGATAGATCCAGCAGCACCAGGTCGACGGAGTCCGGGTTGCGCTGGTAGTAATCCACGCACTCGCGGCCATTTGTGACAATAGTGGCATGTAGACCGAGGGCTTCTACCATCTGCGCGGTGACGGATGCGACGCTCTCCTCGTCGTCGGCAATTAATACGGAGCCCCGCAATGTCTCAGGTTTCTCAGAGCCCTCATCATGGGTGAGTTCTTTGACGGTTGCCTTGGGTAGCAGCATTTTGAAGGTGGTGCCACGGCCTTCCTCGCTGTAAACCTTGAGCGCGCCATCGTGACTACGAACGATACCCAGTACCGCCGCCAGACCCAGGCCCCTGCCGGTAAATTTGGTTGAAAAGAAGGGATCAAATATGCGCTCTTTGACCTCCGGGAGCATGCCGGTGCCGTTGTCATTGACCTCGATAAACAGGTAATCGCCCTCGACCAGATTTTCAGACAGGTAGGTTTCATTCAGGTACAGGCTGTCGGCGCGCATGATTCCGGTGTTGATGGTCACCATGCCACTGGTTTCGCCGATTGCTTCGGAAGCATTGATGACCATGCTCATCAGCGCCTGGCGAATTTGCGACGGGTCTACCGCCGCTGGCGGCAAGTCCTTTGTCAGTTGAAATTTCACCACCGCCTTGTTGGTGATAGCCAATTCCAGCAAACGGCTCATATCAACAATCAGAGTATTGAGGTCGGTCTCTTCGACAGCAAATCGACCCTGGCCGGCATAGGTGAGCATCTGCGTACAAAGCTCGCCGGCGCGGATGGCGGCTGACTCGATATTTTCCAGATATCTGGAGATCGGTTCGTTTTTTGCCTGCGCGGTGGTGGCCAAATTAGCGTTGCCAAGCATGCTGGTCAGTAAGTTATTGAAATCGTGGGCGATACCGCCCGCTAGCACACCAAGGCTTTCAAGCTTTTGTCCCTGCTGCACCCGCACGGCCATCTCCTTGCGCTGGTTTTCTCGATCGGTGCGCATGGATATATCGCGAATGAAATTTAGTACCGTGACTCGGCCGCTCAGCGTGGTGACGCTAGTGTGGTATTCGCAGGAGATCAGGCCGCCACCCGCCATAAGCAGCGATGATTCGTCAGAAAATTGCCGCTCTTCACCGGACTGTTGTTCGGTTGGTCCGAAATGGCAACTTACCCAGTCGTTATCTAATTCCGCAAAGTTTTTTTCCAGCAGCTCCTGGCGGGTGTAGCCAATTCGCTGGCAGGCCGCGGGGTTGGCATCGATAATGTTTCCGTCCAGGTCGTGCAAAATGACCATGTCTGGCGAACTATCGATCATTAACCGATATTTCTTTTCACTGGCGGTAATGGCCGCTTCGGTTTCGCGGCTGAGGGTAACGTCATGGCTAATGACAATGATTTGTTGTTGCGCCTGGTCGTCATCAACTAGTGGGTAGGCTGAAATAGCGTGAACACGTCCTTCCTGTGTATGCAGTTCGAATATTGATCCTTCGCCATGCATGGCACGATCCAGCCGGAGACGGGCTTCAGCCTGGTCGCGTTCGTGGAATAGTTGTGGGTAGTTTTTGCCAATTAGCGCAGCGGCGGGCTGATGAAATAGAACGGCTCCGCTGGCGTTAGTCGACAGCAGTCGATGCTGCGCGGAGAGCAGGAAGATGCCGTAAGGCGCAGCATCGACGAGATGCTCGTAGTCCAGAGTGGTGCCAGTGAGGTCATCTGCAGCCTGGCGAGGTTCGGTCAGGTCTTCAATGGAGCCGAACAGGCTGGTTACTTTGTTGTCGTCGACCTGCCGATGGCAGGTGATGCGCAGCTTTTTTTTGTGTAGCGCAGCGGTGGACAGCGTAAGCTCTTCGCTCCAGCTGTTGGGGTCAGCGGTAGCCGCATCGAGACGATTACAGAGACGATGCTGGCTTTCCGGCAAATAGAACTGCATTGCCGTGTCCAGGGGTACGGCCGCGTTGGTTTCGACAGGTAACCCGTGAATGCTGAAGACCTCGTCGGTCCAGTAAAACATGTGTTCGGGAAGGGATAATCGCCAGCCGCCGATCATGCCGTAGGTGGCTGTTTCTCGGCGGAATTCTATGGAGCTTGTCGCTGGCAAATGTTTTTTCTGGGTGGAGATGTCTAGTATCAGGGCGACTAGCGTCGGTTGGTTTTGCCACTCAGAAGCGTAGATATAAACCCGTACCGCGTATTCGCTGTTGTCGGCACGTCGATGGCGGCTAAAAAAGTCGAGCTGGCTAGTTACCCCGGATTGAAGTGCCGAAATCTTGTCGAGAAGTTCTGTTTGGGAGAGTTGGCAATCAATATCGGTTATTTTTTTCTGGTGTAGCTGTGCTGCGCTAAGCCCAAGGTTTTTGCGGGCGGCCAGATTGCTGCGCAACACCTGAGTGGTTTGCGGATCCAGCAGTAAAAACTCAAGCCGGGAGCGGGTTAGCAGTCCTTTGTCAGGTTTGTTTTCCACAATGGTTACTACGTCCTGTAGTTGTCTGGGTATTTAAG
>QNFC01000116.1 GCA_003645395.1 Gammaproteobacteria bacterium | reverse complement strand
AGCGGAGAAGGTCAGCCCCATCACACTGGCGATGGCCATGGCAAAGAAGAAATAAAAGCGAGTCTGATGCTTTTCGTGATGGCCGCGCATGTAACCGATGGCGTAGATGCTGGTGACGATCCATAGAAAACTGGCCACCAGGGCAAACAACATGCCCAGGGGTTCGACCTTAAAGGCGATGGGAATGCCGGTTACCGTTTCCAGCAAGTGCAGTTCAAGTATTTGCCCCGTTTGCCAGGTTTGATAAATTCCGAAGACGTTCCAGAACAGGGTCGCGGCCGTGGTCAGGGTGACGGCTTCGCGCAGGTTGGAGTATTTTCCGGTGAGTAGAATCAGCACACCGCCGATGAGCGGGATGAGCATGGCCAGCAGTATGGGGTTTTCGAGCATGGTCATGGTTAGATTTCACCGCTCAATTGCCGTGCGGCCTGCAACACCGACTGCCATAGCAGGTTGCCCTGTATGCCAAAGAAAAAGTTTGCGGCGACCATGATCCATAAGGGAATCAGCAGAGCAAGCGGTGCTTCCTGTACGGGCTTCTGGTCTGCTGGTGGCAGGCGCATATAGGCAGTTTCAACCACCTTCCAGATGTAAATTACTGCTAGCAACGATGAGCCAAGAATCGCCACCGGAATGATTGTCCAGCCGGCGTCAAAGGCGGCGTTGACCAGATACCACTTGCTGACAAAGCCGGTAGTCAGCGGCACACCGATCAGGCTGAGTCCGCCGGCGACAAAAGCGGCCATGGTCCACGGCATCTGTTTAGCCAGTCCCGCCATTTGATCAAGCCGGCAGGAACCGAGGCGATAGACCACAGCACCCATGGCCATAAACAGGGCAGCCTTGATCATGGCGTGGTTAAACAGGTGGAGCATGCCGGCGGCAAGGCCAGTGGTGGTGGCCAGGCTAATCCCCAGGGTGATGTAGCCGATCTGGGCAACGCTGGAATAAGCGAGCATGCGTTTGACGTTCTGCTCATAGATGGCCACCAGCGACCCGCTGAACATGGCAATCACCGAAAGCACCATTAGTACCTGGCCAAGCGGCATCGCGCCGAAAGAAAAATCGGCACCGAAAATGGTGAAAAAGAACCGCAGCATCACGTAGATGGCGACTTTGGTAGCCGTGGCAGCGATGAATGCGGTGACTGCAGAGGGCGCGTAAGCGTAGGCGTTGGGCATCCATAAATGCAGCGGGAATAGCGCCAGTTTCAGGCTGCAGCCGACCACAATGAATACAAAGGCGGTTTTCAGCGTTCGCGACTCGGTTACCCCCGGCAGGCGTGCGGCCAGGTCAGCCATGTTCAGCGTGCCGGTGAGCATGTAGAGCAAGCCGATGCCGATCAAAATAAAGGTGGCGCCGATGGTGCCCATGATCAGGTATTGATAAGCGCTGGTGATCGCCCTGCGGTCACGGGCACAGGCGATCAGCGCATAGGTGGAGAGTGAAGAAACTTCGAGAAACACAAATACATTAAACGCGTCGCCGGTGATGACGATGCCGAGCAGACCGGTAAAACAGAGCAACCAGGCCGCCCAGAACAGGGGCTGTCGGCGCTGATCAACTTCTTTGGCAACGCTTGTGCGGGCAAACAGGAGCACGACTGTGGCCACGGCGGTAATCAGAATTAGCATCAAAGCGTTGAACTGGTCGACGCGATATTCGATGCCAATGGGCGGAGCCCAGCCGCCCATTGCGTAACTGATCACGCCGTACTGCAGCACCTGGCTATAAAGCTCGACCGCAATGCCGAAACTGGCAACGGTGACCGCAAAGGCCAGCAGCCACACCAGCCGAGTGGTGCGCAGCAGCACGCACAGAGGCGCAGCGATAAGGGGCAGAACGATCTGCAGAGCAGGCAAGTGGGCAATCATTAGAAAAACCGATCCTGCTCGTGAATTTCGTCTTCTTCGATGGTGCCGTACGCCTCGTTGATCCGTACTACCAGTGCCAGCCCCAGCGCGGTCGTGGCGACGCCGACAACGATCGCCGTAAGAATAAGTACGTGCGGTAGCGGGTTTGAATAGATCGTCGTCGGGTCATCCCGCAGAATGGGCGCCACGCCACCGGGAATTTTGCCCATGCTGATGAAGAGCACGAACACTGAGGTTTGAAATATGTTCAAACCGATGATTTTTTTAACCAGATTGCCGCGGGCGATGATGGTGTAAAAACCAAGCATCATCAGCAGTATTACGATCCAGTAATTGTAGTGGGTGACCCAGTTCACGGCTGTCCATCTTTCCGGTTACGGATTTCGTCACTTAAAGCCGAATGGGGTAGCAGATTACCGTTAGCATCGCGGTGGCCACGACCAGCAAAGGCAAAAAATATTGTCGTCAACACCGCAGCGACGGTCATGCCCACGCCGAGCTCTACCAACAAAATACCCAGGTGCTGGCCATGAACCGGGTCATGGGCGAGCACGTTATAGTCCAGATAGTTACCGCCAAGCAGCAGGCTGGCGACACCTACGCCGGCATAGATCAGTACTCCCAGCGGTATCAATACCAGTAACACCCACTCTTTGATCACTGCGCTGGCGGTATTTAGGCCAAATACCAGCGCGTAGAGCACTAATGCAGCGGCAATGATGACCCCGGCCTGAAATCCGCCGCCGGGACCAAAATCGCCGTGGAATTGCACATAGAGTGCAAATAATAGAATCAGCGGAATCAGTAATTTGGTAATAACCCGCAGGATAAAATGGTGGGTCATTCGTCACCGTCCTCACGTCGCCGGCCGATACCCAGTAGCAGCAGTACACCCACGCCAGCGGTAAAAATCACCGTGACTTCACCGAGGGTGTCGAAGCCTCGATAGCTGGCGAGTACCGAGGTGACGATGTTGGGTACGCCAATTTCGGCCCCGGATTTTTCAATATAGTGGGGTGCTACGTGGGTGTGAATCGGTGCCAGGGGATCGGCAAAATCCGGCATGTCTAGCGTGCCGTAGATAAGGACGCCGCCGGTTACGAACACCACAAACAGCGGTATTATCTGACTGTGATTGCTGGTTTTCTCTTCACTTTTTGTCAGTGACAGGGTGCCGAGCATGAGTACCGTTGATATCCCCGCACCGACGGCTGCTTCGGTGAACGAAACATCGACGGCATCTAGAATAAGAAACCAGAGCGCGGATAACAGGCTGAAGATGCCGGTGAGCATTACCGCACCAAACAGGCTCTTCATTCGTACCGCAGCCAACGCAGTGATTCCCATCAGGCTCAGCAGCAGAATGTCGATTAACGTGCTCACTGGTTATTGTCGTCCAGCAGTGGTTTTTCACCCCCGGCTAACGCAGCTTTGGCTAGCGCATGGCAGGCGGTGGGGCCGGTAAATAGCAGGAAAAACATAATCAGCACCAGTTTTGCCAATAGCAAGGTAGGTCCTGCCTGCAGCATTAACCCGGCGATGACCAGAATGGCGCCGAGGGTGTCGCCGACGCCGGCCGCATGCATGCGAGTAAACAGGTCAGGCATCCTGATTAAACCGATTGCCGAGATCAATACACAAAAGCAGCCGCTTAGCAGCAGCACCCACGATAAGAAATTAATCATTGGTCGCGCTGTTCCTCATAACCAAAATCGCCGACCACAAAGAATTTCAGCACAGCGATGGTGCCAATAAAATTAATCAGCGCGTAGGTGAGGGCGATATCGACAAAATCAGTTTGATCCGTCATGAATCCGAGCACTGCAATCATCAGTACGGTAAAGGTACCGAAACTGTTAACTGCCAGCACGCGGTCATAGAGTGTCGGGCCAACAATTGCACGTCCTAACGCCAGGAACATTGCTGGAAACAGAGCTATGACGGTTACAAAAAACATCATTGCTCACCCTCCACATTGGTGACGAGGCGATCCATTTTGCCATCCTTTAATCCATCTTCGCCTGCTTGGGTTAATGCATGAACTTCGATATCGTGTTCATTGACTCGCAGAGAAATCGTGCCCGGAGTCAGGGTGATGGAATTGGCATAAAGAACCCGGCCGATATCGGTTTTCTGGCTAACAGGAACTCGAAACATGCGTGGACTGATCGGTAGTTTTGGGTAGAGGATAATTTTCATAACTTGCAGGTTTGACTTAACAATTTCCCACCCTAGCCAGACCCAGAACATCGGTGCGCGAAAGGTTAGATGAATCGGGTGACCCTCGCGGTCGATAAGATCCATACGCAGCGCCAGCCAGGTTATCGACAATATTGAGGCAGCGCCGAGCCCCAGGATGAGGGGTTCAGTATGACCAGAAAGCAGAAACCAGATAACCGCCATGGTCAGTGCCAGGCTGATGGCATGCAGCCAGCGGTTGTCGGATGTGGGCCCAGTGCTAATAGTCAGAATTCCCTGATGGTTTGTTGTTGTGGGTTTAACGATGGCACTAAGTGGCGGCAACGAGGAGATGAAGTTTAATTTTTTGTCGTTATCAGGTTTTACCTTGCCGGGCTCTGACTAATCGCGGTGGGCCGGCGCGTGTAGAATACGCGGCCCAAAAAGTTTCAGTTGACGAAATTCTGTCTTTGGGATGCCAGCGTTAAACTTAAGACATCGGTTGATCTGGAATCGCCTGATGCTGGATGGCTACCCTTGTCGTTAGGATACCTGATCAGACCAGAGTTTTGTCAACGCTGGCGATTCAGCCCGCAACTATATTTCAGAAGGATAATTTGAGGCAGTGTTTGAGGTTAATCATAGCTATCGGTTCGTGTCGTCGGGAATGCCCAGCCCAATCGGGGATCAAAAATGATTGCCGTTGATCCCCGATTGTCCGTCGCGCCAATGCTGGATTACACCGATCGCCACGCCCGTTATCTGCTGCGGTTGTTAACCCGCCACACCACGCTCTATACCGAGATGGTGGTTGATCAGGCACTGTTACGAGGCGATCCGCAACGGTTTTTAGCTTTTGATGACAGTGAGCACCCGTTGGTATTGCAGTTGGGGGGTAGTGATCCGGTATCGCTTGCCCAGGCTGCTCAGCAGGGTGCAGCTTATGGTTATGATCAGATCAACCTGAATTTGGGTTGCCCCAGCGCAAGGGTTAAAGCTGGTCGTTTTGGTGCCAGCCTTATGGCCGAGCCAGCGCATGTGGCAGATCTGTTTGCAGCCATGCAGCAGGCTGTGGATGTCGAAGTAACCTTGAAGTGCCGCATCGGTATTGATGAGCTCGATAGCTGGGACCATTTCGCCGGGTTTGTCCAAACGGCCGCCGCTGCCGGTTGTAAAACCTTTATTGTGCACGCGCGTAAGGCCTGGCTGAATGGCCTGAGTCCTAAGCAGAATCGTTCAGTTCCGCCATTAAACTACGAATTTGTCTATCGACTAAAGCGGGAAAACCCGCAGTTGACCATTATTATCAACGGTGGCCTCGACACACTATCGGCGGCGGCTACGCAGTCGGAGAAGGTTGACGGCGTAATGATCGGCCGGGCTGCCTACCATGACCCATGGATGCTAACAGCGGCCGATCGTTTACTTTACGGCGATGATCACCCGCTGCCAACTCGTAAAGAGGTACTTGAGCAGTACATTGACTATATGGCGGCAAGAATAGATGAAGGGGTGCCGTTACGGATGATGACCCGTCATTTAATTGGGTTTTATCAGGGTGCTCCCGGGGCAAAACGCTGGCGGCGATGCCTCGCCGAGGAAGTCGGTCGACATGGCGACCTGGACATGCTCTGCCAGGCGGCAGCGCAGATGGAACTTCAGGCAGCCTGACTTATGGAGCATGGGCCCAGTGGTTATGACCTTATTGCGCTGGTGGTTACCGTTGCCGCGCTGTTTAGCTATATCAACCACCGGTTTTTAAAGCTGCCGACGACTATCGGTGTGATGCTCATTGGCCTGCTGTTCTCACTCGGATTGCTGGT
>QNFC01000115.1 GCA_003645395.1 Gammaproteobacteria bacterium | reverse complement strand
TCGGATATCTGTAAATTATCGAGGCGGCGGCTGGCACGCACAATATAATCAGCTGCCGCGCGGGCAGCACGCACGGCGGTAGTCATCATCGCAGGGGAAGACACGGTAGGCTTGAACTCACTTAAATTGGGTTTGAAAAAACGGGTATATAGCAGCCTCCGACCAAACCCCTGGTCTGAAGCTGGACCTGGGCATAGAACCGAAACAACATCCAGCACGTTACGCCGCTAAACCCTCGGCACACATGCAAAATGCTCACTCAAACAGACTATATACAATAGCCGTCTAGTTTAACGCGCCTGGCACACCGACGACCAGCAGGCAGATAGCCCAATCAGCGTCAAATAGCTACAATAACCTCTTGCTCAAGCGAGGTCGCAGCGTCGGTATAGAGCCGCCCCAACCCGCTTTAAACCGCCTATTTTTAACGAATCTAAAACGTCCATCATGCCATCATCCCTCTCCGCGCTAGACCGCATTCGTATTGTGCTGTGTGATACCACCCACACCGGTAACATGGGCGCTGCCGCCCGGGCAATGAAAACCATGGGCCTGCACAGGCTAATGTTTGTTAATCCACAAAGTGCGCCTGACGACCAGGCCGTCGCCCGCTCTACCGGTGCCAGCGACCTGCTCATGACTGCCCCGCTACACCCAAACCTTGGCGCGGCGATCGACGATTGCCAGCTGGTATTTGGCAGCAGCGCCCGCACCCGCAGCATCCGCTGGCCGATACTAAGCCCCGAGCAGGCTGCGCAGCTCATTCTTGAGCGAGACCCAACGACCGAGATTGCTTTCCTGTTTGGCAAAGAACAGTACGGCCTCACCAACGAACAGCTCGACCGTTGCCAGTACCTGGTGCAGATTCCGGCCAACCCCAATTTCAGTTCACTCAACCTGGCTTCAGCGGTGCAGCTGATCGGCTATCAACTCCGAGTGACTCTCCTCGGTGCGTCCGAGCCGCCTTCTGCCACCGAGCCAGATACGGTAAAACCAACGGACCTGCCTGCCAACAATACGGAATTCGAAGGCATGTTTGACCATCTCACCGCGACCCTTGGCAAAATAGAATTTGTTGACCTTGAAAACCCAGGTAAAGTGCTCAGGCGCATTCGGGCCGTGCTGCAACGTGCAGAACTGAGTCGAAACGAAACCGCTATCATCAGGGGAATTTGTAGCGCGACCGTGCCACCTGACAACCACAACCGGCGCGACAAGGATGAAGTAGATGTTTGAACAGATACGCGAAGATATCGCCAGCGTCTTCGACCGCGATCCGGCGGCCCGCAATACCCTCGAAGTTTTGACTCTCTACCCAGGCCTGCAGGCGATATGGATACACCGTGTCGGCCACTGGTTCTGGACTCGAAAATTACATTGGCTAGGCCGCTTCATGTCGCACATCGGCCGTTTTTTCACCGGCATAGAAATTCATCCCGGTGCGGTCATCGGCAGGCGGTTTTTTATTGACCACGGCATGGGCGTGGTGATTGGCGAAACCGCCGAAATCGGCAACGACTGCACCCTCTACCACGGCGTGACCCTCGGCGGCACCAGCTGGCAAAAGGGCAAGCGCCACCCTACACTCAAAAACAACGTTGTCATCGGCGCGGGGGCAAAAATACTCGGTCCAATCACTATTCATGAAGGCGGCCGTGTCGGCTCCAACTCGGTGGTAACCAAAGAAGTGCCCGCCGACACCACCGTCGTCGGCATCCCCGCCCACGCAATTCATCCGGTAGACAAAACCTCCGATCGCAAGGCCACGGCAGAGCGTATCGGTTTTGCCGCCTACGGCCAGGGCACCGATCAGGGCGACCCGGTGAGCCACTCTATCGATACGATTCTCGATCACATCCAGGCAGTGGACGAGCAGATGAGCAAAATCACCGCCTCGCTGGACAATATGGGCACTCACCTGAGCTCGCCCGAGCTGCCTAAAATGGATCACGTTGATGATGAATAGCGCTGCCCGGCGCTCGTTTATCACCTCCTGCTGATGACAACACTCGCCGCTACTGGTAACCCTGCGCAACAGCCATCGGCAGCTTACTTTGACTACGCCGCGACCACGCCGGTCGATCCGCAGGTGGTCGATGTGATGCAACATTCCCTGGCCAAAGAGTTCGGCAACCCGTCGGCTCAGCAATATGCGTTGGGGCAGTCCGCCCTCGCCAATATCGTTCTCGCCCGCGAGAAGCTTGCCGCGCTGATAAACGCCGACGCGGCGGCAATCACCTGGACCTCCGGTGCGACCGAATCGAACAACCTTGCCATTTTTGGCGCTGCGGATTTTTACCAACGACGCGGCCGGCACCTGATCTGCACAGCGACTGAGCACAGCTCTGTACTCACGCCCATGCAACAACTGCAGCGCCGGGGGTGCGATCTCACCCTGCTGCAGCCCGATACAGATGGCATCGTTTCACCCGACCAACTCAGTGATGCGCTACGGCCCGACACCGTGCTGGTTTCTATACAACATGCCAACAACGAAACCGGCGTGGTGCAAGATATTCCTGCCCTCGCTGAACGTCTGCGCGAAAGCCCAGCGCTGCTGCACATCGATGCCGCGCAAACCCTGGGCAAAACCGCCATCGATGTACAGATGCTGGACTGTGACCTCATGTCACTTTCCGCGCACAAGATGTACGGCCCCAAAGGCATCGGCGCCCTCTATGTTCGCCGCAAGCCCCGCATCAACCTCACCCCCCTGTTATACGGCGGGGGTCAGCAATCGGCACGCCGGCCCGGCACGTTACCCACTCATCAGATTATTGGGTTTGGCAAAGCCTGTGAGCTTGCCAGTGACCAACTGGACGACGAAAATAAGCGTTTGTGGCAGTTTCACCAGCAGCTGCTGACGCAGATAGACCAATCAGAAAAAACGGTTAACTATCGACTAAACGGCCACGCTACTCAGCGGCTACCCGGCATCGTTAACATCAGCATCGGCAATGGTGAACTGGACCCGCTAGATCAACTTGCCGGATACGCCCTCGCTAACGGCTCAGCCTGTAACTCAAGTCAGCCTGGCCCTTCACATGTTCTCATCTCAATGGGGTTAAGTCGCACCGCTGCCGCCAATGCCCTGCGTATCAGTTTTGGCCGTTTTACTACGCAGGCAGAAATCAACTCACTTGCGACAGCCATCGCCGACCTGCCCGGCAAGTACCAATGGCACGATGCCAACAAACGGCCACAGGATGCGTGACAAGCGGGCATACTAGCCTGCAGTAGTGTTGATTCCCTGATACCTTCTAACCAGCCAAACACCGACCAACCGGTCGCATCTCTTTGATCGCTCTCAATTAATACCAGAAAGGATACTGAAACCATGCGTGTAATTATTCTAGGGGCCGGCGGCCTCGGTTCTGTCTTCGGCGCGCGTCTTGCTGAGCAAGGTGCCGATGTCACCCTCGTTGCCCGTCCCACCCATGTCGAAGCCATCAATAAAAACGGCCTGAAAATCTCCGGCGTGAACGGCGACTCCACTATCACCAACATCACCGCCGTGAGCAGCGCCGACGATGCTGTCGGTGAATTTGACTATCTGATTCTCGGCGTGAAGAGCAAAGACACTGCCGCCACGCTCGCCGGGGCCGCCAGTCTTAAAGGCCGCATCAAAACCGCCTGCTCATTCCAGAACAACACAACCAAAGAAGACGACCTGGCCAACTGGCTGGGGGCTGAACATGTCATCGGTTTCGCCACCATTGAGGCAGCCCAGCTGATTGAACCCGGACACGCATCCCACACCTTTAAGCTACCCCTGAGCACCTACTTCGGTGAGCTCGACGGCACCATCACCCCAAGAATCGAAGCGATAGTCGATATCTGTAACGCCGCGGGTATTGGCACCAAAGCAATGCCAAACATCAAGCAGGTGATGTGGGAAAAAATCACCCAGATCGCCAATGCTGCTGGCTGGTCGGTGAGCACCCTCGCCGGCAACAAGAACCTGGTAATGAACGACGGCATGGTCATTCAGGAGGGTGCTGAGCATTACGTTCAATACGCCCGTGAGCTGATCAGTGTCTACAAAGCGCTGGGTTACCAGCCGGAGAACTTTTTCGCTCCCGTCTCCAAACTCAAAGAACTCGACGGCGGCAGTTTCGACGACGCAGTGGCCACCGTCATTGCTATTGGCGAAGGCATGAACAAGGCCGGCATGAAGGGTCGACCATCAATGTTTACCGATGTCATTAGCGGTAAAAAAACCGAGGTTGAAGAGACCATCGGGCCGTTCGTACACAAAGCGCGGGAACTCGGCATCTCGGTGCCCACCGTCGACGCCGTTTACCGCATCATCAAGGTGCTGGACCACTACCTGGTCTAACCTGAAAAAAGCCCTATGAATAAAAGCTGGAAAGACTATCTGAAGGGCAACACCGGCGAGTTTTACGATGAACTGATCACCCCGGCAGGCAATCCGCGGGTGGCTGCCCGCCAGGCCGTTAATCTGTTACGGTCGTTGTCGTCAGATGAAATGGCTGCCCGCCGCGCGGCGGCTGATCTGGCGATTCGGGACATGGGGATTTCGTTCACCGTCTACACCGAAGGCGGCAATATCGACCGTGCCTGGCCCTTCGACATTATTCCCCGAGTCATCACCGCGAAGGAGTGGCAGCGGGTCAGCGCGGGTCTGTTGCAGCGGGGTCGAGCACTCAATTGCTTTATCGACGATGTCTATAACAAACAGAAGATTCTCGCCGACGGAGTAGTACCGGCCGATATAGTGCTCGAATCCCCCAACTACAAACCCCAGTGCGCCGGGGTTTCCCCGCGCTACGGCGTCTGGGCGCATATCTGCGGGTCAGACCTGGTGCGCGACGGCAGCGGCAAATTTTATGTGCTCGAAGATAACCTGCGGGTGCCGTCGGGGGTCTCCTATATGCTGGAAAATCGGGAGATCACCAAGCGGGTGTTGCCCGAGCTGTTCGAGAACTACAGCATATTGCCGGTGGATGACTACCCGTCCCGCCTGCATAGCACGCTGGCGTCACTATCACCGCGCCCCCGGGCGCGGCCGTCCATCGTGGTGCTCACGCCGGGCATCTACAACTCGGCTTACTTTGAGCACGCTTATCTCGCCCAGGGCATGGGCGCAGAACTGGTGGAGGGCAGCGACCTGTTTGTAAGTGATGACGACTGCGTCTATATGCGTACGGTGGACGGCCCGGTACAGGTCGATGTGATTTACCGCCGAATTGACGATGACTTTATCGATCCCGAGGCATTTCAGGCCGATTCGCAGCTCGGCATCGCCGGCCTGATGCGCGCCTGGAAAGCCGGCAATGTCGCCATCGCCAACGCGCCGGGCAGTGGCGTCGCCGACGACAAAGTGGTCTACGCCTACGTGCCAGAGATCATTCGCTATTACCTGGGCGAAGAGCCCCTGTTGGCCAGCGTGCCGACCTACCTGTGTATGAATAAAAAAGATCGCGACTACGTACTGGCCAATCTGGAGAAGCTGGTGGTCAAGCCTGCGAATGAATCCGGCGGTTATGGGCTCATGGTTGGCCCCCATGCCACCCAGGCAACCCGCAAACAGTTTGCCAAGCTCATCGAAGCTGACCCGCGCAACTACATCGCACAGCCAACTCTGGCCCTGTCCACCGCACCGACTTATATCGATGACCACGTGCAGCCCCGCCATCTCGACCTGCGCCCCTTTATTCTGCAGGGCAGCAAGAGTTGGGTAACCCCCGGCGGTTTAACCCGGGTGGCGATGAATAAGGGCTCACTGGTAGTCAATTCATCCCAGGGCGGCGGCAGCAAAGATACCTGGATCGTCTCATGACCATGCTTTCAAGAGTGGCCGAGCGCCTGTACTGGATGGCCCGCTACCTTGAACGCGCGGAAGACACCGCCCGGCTCACCTCCGCCTACGCCCACCTGAT
>QNFC01000114.1 GCA_003645395.1 Gammaproteobacteria bacterium | reverse complement strand
TTGAGGTGGAAGGTGGAGCAAATTCGGCGAACAAACCATCCATATGTCTTTGCAGTCCGCTTTGCTGGCGCATGAAATTAGCCAGCGCATTGCCAAGATAGTCGATAAACATCTGGTTGATTGGCGATGGTACGTAGAGGCTGACCACCTCGCGCAGTGCATCGACTGACATCATTGATGTCTCTTCTTTTTGCTCGTGATCACTAATGATCTGAACCAGAATCTGTCGGGTGATGTTCTCGCCGGAGCGCGCATCCTCGACGACAAAACTGATTTGTTCACGTGCCAGTACGGTTAAATCAGCCAGCGTTATGTAGCGGCTTTTTTCGGTGTCATAGAGGCGCCGATTAGCATATTTCTTGATGAGCTTTGCAGGCTGAGAGTTATCAGTTGGCATCAATAGTGGTTTAACGTTGCTCTAAGCGGTTATCTACGAGACCTGATGTTGAAAACAAACCAGCCGGTCAGCGTCGCTAACTATTGGCTATTTGCGCGGTGTTGTCCAGTAAAGAGAGGGTCCTTAGCCATCATTGCGGGAATTTTACAGACTACATTTATGTTAATCTTAGTGGCCAAGTTTTGATTCGCTTTCTGCCATCTTTACGGTTGCCTAAATCGCCAGCGCGCTATTTATTTCAAGGCGTAGTGGGTGACTTTTTTGCTTACGTTGTTGACTTGCGTTTCTCGAAGTTTAACGAGCTGGATTGCGGATGCTAATTTTTATCTAATGGAGTTTTAACATGTCTGCCTCTGGCCAACTGGCAAACGCACTGCGTGTGCTAAGTATTGACGCGGTTCAGCAAGCTAACTCAGGGCATCCGGGTGCGCCTATGGGTATGGCTGAAATTGCCGAGGTGGTCTGGAATCGTTTTATGAGCCATAACCCGGCTGACCCCCAGTGGCTTAATCGTGACCGGTTCGTGTTGTCAAATGGTCACGGGTCTATGCTGTTGTATTCGCTGTTGCATCTTACCGGTTATGACCTGCCAATTGAGCAGATTCGTAATTTCCGCCAATTGCATTCGTTAACACCGGGACACCCTGAGGTAGACGTCACCCCGGGAGTGGAGACCACCACCGGTCCACTGGGTCAGGGGTTGGCCAATGCCGTGGGCATGGCCGTTGCCGAAAAGCACCTGGCAGCCGAGTTCAATCGTGCAGGGCATCAGGTCATCGACCATCGGACCTGGGTGTTTGCAGGTGATGGCTGTTTGATGGAGGGGATTTCCCACGAGGTCTGTTCGCTCGCCGGGACGCTTGGCTTGGGCAAACTCAATCTGTTCTATGACGACAACGGTATTTCGATTGACGGCAAAGTAGACGGCTGGTTTACCGACGATACGGCCGCGCGATTCCGTAGTTATGGCTGGCAGGTGATTAAGGATGTCGACGGCCATGATGCTGATGCGATTGTTGCCGCTACCGAGAAGGCTCTGGCTGAAACTGATCGTCCGAGTTTGCTGATATGCAAGACCGTGATTGGCAAGGGCTCACCGAACAAAGCGGGGAGTCACTCGGTTCACGGTGCGCCGCTGGGCGCTGATGAAATTGCGGCAACTCGAGCAGCGTTAGGCTGGTCGTCACCACCATTCGAGATCCCTGCTGACATATATGCCGGTTGGGATGGGCGTGACCGTGGCGGCAAGCTACAGGCGCACTGGCAAGATGATTTTGACGGATATGCCCAGGCCTATCCGCAGTTGGCGGCTGAGCTGCATCGGCGTATGAGCGGTGATTTGCCCGACCAATGGGCAGAAGCAAGTGGTGAAGCCGTTGCCATGACGGCTGCTGCGGGCGCAGATATCGCATCGCGGAAAGCGTCTCAGTTAGCCATCGAAGCATTCGCACCACTGTTGCCAGAGTTTTTTGGTGGGTCCGCCGACCTGACGGGTTCTAACCTGACCAACTGGTCGACCTGTGAGAATTTTTCTGCGGCCAACCCGACGGGAAATTACCTCAGTTACGGCGTACGCGAATTCGGTATGGCGGCGATGATGAATGGCATGACGCTGCATGGTGGAATCTTGCCGTTTGGGGGCACCTTTCTAACTTTCTCTGATTACTCCCGCAATGCAATTCGTATGGCAGCGCTGATGAAACAGCGCATCATCCATGTCTTCACTCATGATTCGATTGGTCTGGGCGAGGATGGCCCCACCCACCAACCGGTTGAGCACACTGCCTCATTAAGGCTGATTCCCGGTGTGGAAGTATGGCGACCGGCGGATGCGGTGGAGACCATGGTGGCCTGGCAGCAGGCGGTAGAGTATCAGCTGGGCCCGACGGCGCTGATATTGTCCCGGCAAACCCTTGCTCACCAGCAACGCTCGGACGCTACGATTGCTCAAATAAAGCAGGGTGGTTATTGTCTTGTAGACAGTGATTCACCAGCCCAGGTGGTCATTATTGCTACGGGCTCAGAGGTTCAGCTCGCCGTTACTGCGCAGCGGCTGCTCGCTGATCAGGGCGTGGCAGTGCGGGTGGTGTCGATGCCTAATCCGAAACGGTTTTTGAAACAACCTACCAGCTATCGAGATGAAGTACTGCCACCCGGTATTCCCCGTGTTGCGGTCGAGGCTGGTGTCACAGATTCCTGGTACCGCTTAGTTGGTGATCAGGGTCAGGTGATTGGTCTTGATCGCTTTGGCGAATCGGCGCCTGCGGCAGAACTGTTTGAGTTGTTCGGCATTACTCCGCAAGCGGTGATTGATGCGGTAAAGGATTGCCTGTAATCGACCGGGCCTGATAGCGTGTTACGAGTCGCCATTAATGGCTTTGGTCGTATTGGTCGTGGGGTGCTACGCGCCTGGTTAGAGCGGGATGCGTTGGGTCAGACTGTGGGACAGGCGCTAAATATTGTCGCCGTCAATGACCTGCACGACGCGGTAGCAGCGGCGCATCTGTTCAAATATGACTCTACCCACGGGCGATTGAATTGCTCAATAACCGGTGGCGATGACTACCTCCGAATTGGTCAACAGCAACTCCATTGGATTCGTGAGCCCGATCCGCGGCGCTTACCGTGGGCTGACCTTGGCGTAGACCTGGTTCTCGAATGTAGCGGAAGGTTCACCTCTGCAGAACAGTCGGCCGCTCACTTGCAGGCTGGGGCGGGCAAAGTGCTTATTTCAGCGCCGGCAACCGGGGCCGACCGAACGGTGGTGTTTGGGGTTAATCAGCACCTGCTCACCGGCAGCGAAAAAATTCTCTCTAACGCTTCTTGCACTACCAACTGCCTCGCGCTAGTTGCTCAGCAACTGTTGAAAACCGTGGGTGTCGAGCAAGGCATGGTTACCACTGTTCATTGCTACACCAACGACCAGTCTTTGCAGGATCGTTTTCACAGTGATCTGCGGCGAGCACGTGCAGTGGGCCAGTCCATTATCCCGACGTCTACCGGAGTTGTTCAGTCGGTAGGCGAGGTATTGCCGGAGCTGGCCGGGAAGCTGGAGGGGTTTTCAGTTCGTGTACCGACTCAGAATGTCTCCATGCTGGACTTTACATTCACGGCCAGCCGTTCGACGAGTGTGGCCGAAGTGAATGATCTATTCCGAGAATCAGCGGAAGGTGCCCTGGCGGGGTTGCTGGAGGTTAGTGCGGAGCCGCTGGTGTCGGTGGATTTTAACCATCACCCCGCTTCAGCGGTGGTCGATCTGACATTAACCCGGGTTAGCGGGGGCAGGTTGGTAAAGGTCTGTGCGTGGTACGACAACGAATGGGGATTTGCCAACCGAATGTTGGATGTGGCGAGTGTTTGTAATGGCGGAGGCAGGGGATAACCGGTGGCTGACTATCTATTAATGGCCGATCTTGATCTAGATAATAAACGGCTGTTGATTCGGGTTGATTTCAATGTGCCAATGGCTGACGGTAAAGTCAGTGACGATAGCCGTATTCGTGCAGCCTTGCCGACGATCGAGATGGCGTTGCAGAGGGGCGCTGGCGTGCTGCTGATGTCGCACCTTGGTCGGCCGCAGGAAGGCAGCGTCGATCCGACAGCCAGTTTGCAGCCGGTCGCCGACGCACTGTCTAAATTACTTGGCAGACCCGTACCGCTAATTAGTGACTGGCTCGACTTTACTGTCGAGCCAGGAACCCTGGCCCTGGCGGAGAACGTTCGCTTTCTCGCCGGGGAGAAGAGCAATGATGATGCATTGGCTAAACGGATGGCAGGCCTGTGTGATGTCTTCGTAATGGACGCCTTTGGCACCGCCCACCGCGCCCAGGCCTCTACTCATGGAGTCGCCAAATTCTCTACACTTGCTTGCGCCGGGCCGCTATTGGACGCTGAGCTGAAGAATATCGGTCAAGCGCTGAAGAATCCCGCTCGGCCAGTGGTGGCGATCGTCGGTGGCTCAAAGGTATCGACCAAACTTGAGGTGCTGCGATCACTGCTCGATAAAGTTGATCGCCTGATCGTCGGCGGCGGCATGACGAATACTTTTCTTGCCGCAGCCGGGTACGAGGTGGGTCGCTCGCTGCATGAGCCGGAAATGAAGCCGATGGCAATAGAGTTGATGCGGCTGGCCCGCAATAAAGGCGTGGAGCTGGCAATGCCGGATCAGGTTGTTTGCGCGACAGAATTGAGTGCCGAGGCGCAGGCTCAGGTTTTTAGCGTTAACGAGGTGCCGGCTGATCAGATGATATTGGACCTGGGGTCAGGGTTCGCCAAAAAGATTGCAGCAGAACTGGCCGATGCGGGGACGATTATCTGGAACGGACCGCTGGGCGTTTTTGAATACGATCAGTTCGGCGAGAGCACTCGGTTGCTGGCAGAGGGAATAGCCGCATCCAATGCGTTTTCACTGGCTGGCGGCGGCGACACACTGGCGGCGATCGCTAAATACGGTGTCGGCGACGCTATCTCTTATATTTCTACCGGCGGTGGTGCGTTTCTGGAAATGGTGGAAGGAAAAGCGCTGCCGGCAGTTGAAATGTTGCAGCAACGATGTTCTGAGGGTTAGGCTTTTAGGGTGACAGGATAACTGACGTGTCACCGAACTTTGGTTACCGGGGAGGAGACCATGAAATATAACGATTACAGCGGGAAAGTAGCGATTGTCACCGGCGGGGCCGCCGGAATTGGTCGGGCAATTGTTGATCTCTGGACCGCCCACGGCGGTGCCGTGGTGTTGACCGACCTGGATGAAAAGGCGGTTAACGCGGCGGCTGACGAGTTAATGGCCCGCGGTGCAGATGTATTGCCCATTGCTCTGGATGTTAATGATGTTGACGGCGTCCAGCGGCTGATCCCTGCTGCGCTAGAACGTTACTCCGGGATAGATGCGCTGTTTAGTGTTGTCGGTAATAACTCCATGAAAACAGTGGAAGAGGCGACTGACGAAGAGTGGCGCTTCATCATTGACACTAATCTGATGTCGGTTTTTCGGGTCTCAAAAGTAGTGATTCCAGAGTTGCGCAGGCGCGGCGGCGGATCGATAGTTAACGTCTCTTCCATTGCCGGGGTGTTGGCAGAAAACCGCTGCAGCGCGTATTCCGCCAGTAAGGGTGCCGTGATCACGTTAACCAAAAACATGGCCATGGATTTTGCCAAAGACAATATTCGGGTGAATTGCATCTGTCCCGGGGGTACCTACACCCCACGGATTCGCGGTTATATGCAGGCTAATCCGGGACACGAGAAGATGATGACCGACCTCTGTTCATTAGGGCGTATGGCCGAGCCGGAGGAAATTGCCAGGCCGGCACTGTTTTTGGTATCTGAAGACGCATCGTTTATCACCGGCACCGCAGTGATGGTCGACGGTGGCTACACCGCCGGCAAGCATATTGCTATGTTTGATGAGGCCTGATAGAGACCCGGTCTGGATATAGAACAGGCCTCAGCGTGTAATCAGTGGCTTAGGCCAACTTTATCGAGAACCGGACTGTTGAGTTAATTGCTCAACGGATTCGGCCGCGATAAATACCCGTTTAACGCTAGGAAAACGTTCGCGGATAGTT